>CAZQKL010000009.1:0-5719 GCA_964593895.1 uncultured bacterium | reverse complement strand
TACTTATCTGACCTTTTGCTTTTATGATTTTAAATATATTTATTTGTCGTTCATTAAGTCCTAATCTTTGCAAATAATCTTCAGTATAAATATCTTTATAGAATATCACTGTAAAATCTCCTATCCCTTCAGTACTTTCTTTAAATTCAGGTTCTGGAAGATTATGTTCTTTACATAATTTTATCATTTTTGTTGTTCCTGACCCCCATGCCTCTATTAATCCTGCATAATAAAAAATTGAAGCAATTAAAGGATTTCTTTGTTTTACTGAATGTGGTCCTTTTAATTTTTCTATTGTTAATGGTGGCATTAATTTTCCTGCATTCCAGAATTCTATCTTGTCATCAAATATTTTTATCTGAATTGGTGATGTATCAAGATAATCTCTATGAATTAAAGCGTTTATTATAGCCTCTCTTAAAGCTTCAAGAGGATAATCCCAAATATCTTTTCTTGAAAGACTATCAATCTCAGTGCCATCCACAGTTGTATCAAATTTTACATTTAAATGTTTCTTTATTGCACTCATTGCTGTATTAAGTTGTTGAAAAATATTTCCTTCTGCTATTACAGTATCTATTATTTCTGTATCAGACTTAAATCTACCAATTTTTATATAAGCTGTTAGAAAATATTTTTGTGGGTCTTTAGAAAAAAGAAGTACCCCTGCTCTTGTTAGTTTTTTATCTTTAGTAAAAAGTTTTAATTTTTCAATAAGATTTTCTATATTTGTTTCCTTTTCAATTAATGGAAGTCTATCTTTTGCAAGTTTTTTAAAAATTTCTATTGTGTCAATATCTAAATCTTTAATTTGCGCCTCTGTGGGGAGAGAATCCCATGTTTGTCCTGTTTTATTTAGTAAAAAAGACGAAAGCTCAATCCCTGATAGTTCTTGAATGGTACTTCCACTTCTAATAAAAATTTTCCCTTCATAAAATACTGGAAAATTTGCTGGTAAAATTTCAATACAAATTATCTCTTTGCCTTCTTTTTCCTCAATATTTACAAAAGGGACTATGAATAATTTATTTTTTATTTTATTAGGTATATCTTCTAACAGTTTTTTAGATTTTGAAACTCCTAAAACCTTTCCTTTATCATTAATCCCTATATAAAGTTTACCCCCTTCTGAGTTAGCAAAGGCAGCAATTACTTTTAAAAATTCATCCTTCCAGTTTGATTTAAATTCTATATTTTGTTTTTCTTTCATGGATTTTAATAAATTAAAACAAAAACAATTAAATTTCAATATCAAAATCTTTTTCAATTACTTTTTCATTAATTTCAAATTCTTGTCCTAAATCTATTATGTTATTTTCATTGACTTTTTCATTAATATTTATTTTTTCAGAAATTTCACTGCTTAATTCCTCTTTTATTTCAGGAGTAATGTTTTCATTTATTTTATGCTCAAATTCTGAGATTTCATTAGATAGTTTTTCTTTATCTAAATTTAAAAATTCCTTTTCTCCATCATTGTAAATTATAAAATCTGAGATGCTTTTTTCCTGAAGGTCTGTTTTTATATCATTTATTGCTGAATAATTTTTAAATTTATCCAGCTCAATAAATTCTGAAATTGTCTGTTCAGTTTTTAATTTCTCTTTTGCTTCTGAATTTTTAATTTCAAGAATATCTGTTTTTACCTGATTTTTCTCTATTCTTTCAATAAATTTTTCTTTTTCAGCAGGATTAATGTAAATGCTTACTTCTTCTTTTCCTCTTGATACACCAACATAAAACAAATTGGAATTTATATTTTTATCTGCTGAAAATATTACTTTATCAACAGTTTGTCCCTGGCTTTTATGTATAGTCATTGCATATCCATAATTAAAATAATTATACTCTTTAAAATTTATCTCTTTTTCTCCGAAGCCTTTTATTTCAACTTTAATTGTTTGATTTTCTTTATCTATTGAAAAAATCTCTCCTCTCATTCCATTTTTAATTTCTCCTGAATTTTTTAAAAAAAATAATCTTATCTCCTACTGCAAATTCTTTTTCTCCAATTATTCTGTTATTTGAATTTTTAACTATTATTTTTATCTGATTATCTAAATTAATTTTATTTTGCCTTAATAGTTCAAATCTAATCTCATTGTTCAATCTTTCAACATCCTTATTTTTATATGAAACTACAATTACATCTTTGCCTTTTTCCACAGATTCTAAATATTCGTTTTTAATTTCGTTGAATCTTTCTGATTTTGATGATATTTCATAAACCCAGCCAAGTTTTTCAAGTTTTTTAAAAGCTTCTTTATTTTTTCCAAAAGCAGAATCAATAACAGCTGATTTATAATTTTCATTTTTTTGTCTATAAATTTCAGTAAGTTCTCCAAAACTTCCTTTTTCTCTTGCATCATTTACAAGATTTTTAAATGGATCTCCTGCTCCAACTGGTTTTAACTGCTCTGTATCTCCAATATATAAAATTTTAGCATTCAATTTCTCTGCTATTTCTTTTATTGCTGCTGTTCTTTTAGAATCAAGCATTCCTGCTTCATCAACTATTATTAAACCTATTTTTTTATTTTCATGGAAATTATCAATTTTGAATGAAAGAGAATCTATTGTAAATGATTTAATCCCAGTTTCTTTCTCAAGATTTGCGCTCGCTGAGCCTGAAATAGATAAACCAATTATTTCATAATTTTGAGATGAGTAAATTTCTTTTAATGCTTCCATCATTGTTGTTTTTCCTACTCCTGCTTTTCCCAATACAACACAATCTTTTTCTGATAATGCTATATTCATAACAAGCTCTTTTTGTTTATCATCAAGCTTAAAACCTTTTTCTTTAAATAATTTCTCCTGAAAGTTATTAATTGATTCCATTGCAGAGAATTTTTCAAGAGAAATTTGATTATCTCTAATTGAAACAATTTCATTCTTGATGAATGAATTTAAAATATTTTCATCTGTAAACATTTCTCTGTTAAATTCGTCATGGTTTAGATAAACATATCCATTTTCTGAAAAATATTTTAATAGTTGTTCATTGACTTTTGACTGAATATCATCAAGAGATAAGGTAATTCCATTTTGAGATAAGTTTTTTGCACTATTTAGTATTATTTCATGTTCTTTTATAAATCCTTGAGTCAAAATACTTTTACGAATTGTTTCTTTTATAATTGTATCTGTTTTAATTTTTCCAGAAAGATCATCATTTTTACTAAAATTCATCTCTTGTTTAATTTTTGAAATGTCAATTTGAAGTTTTAATGCTCTTTCTTGCCAGTTCTTTTCAAGTTCCTTTATATTAAACTCTTTTTTAGCGTTTCTTGTTTCAAGAGCTGCAAGTTCTGCTGCTTTTCCTGTTTTTCCAGGAAAACCAAGCTCGTTTAATTTTTGTTCAATTTCAGTTCTTCTTGTTGAAAATTTTTTTATTTGTTCTTTTGTAAAGCCAGCTACTTCAAAAGTCCCATCTTTTTTCCATTCTATTGAATAACCAAGTTTTTCAATTTGAGAAGCTAATTCCTGTCTGTATATATTTCCAAGTAGTTTTTTATTATCATAAATTTCTTTCATGTAAGTGGCGGTTAATTTAGCGTCATCAAGTCTTTCAACAGCATTCGCAACCAATACATGGGAGTGTAACTGAGGATCACCGTTTCTTGAAGTAAAGTGGTCTATTCTAACTGCAAGAATTGAATCATTATTTGCAGGTGTTGGATAAAGAGACTCATCTCTTGTTTGAATCATATTTGATTCTTTTATAAATTGAATTGTTTTCTCAATAGCAGCTCTATGTGCTTTAAAAATTTTTTCTCTTTCAGATTCATATAAAGTTGCTAATATTGATACTGACTTTGGAGCAGAAAAAGTTAAATCTTCTGCAATTTTATCATCTCTTCTAATTGAACCACCTGTTTCAAGTATTCTCTCCATAACTGCTCTGTTAAATTCTTCAAAATTAATCTTATCTGATAAATTCCAGAATTCTTTCCCTGAGATTATCTCATTTTGAGAATTTTTAAAATAGTAATCCTCTTTTTCCCAATAGTTTGTCCCTTGATTAACACTTACACTTGATAATGATAACATTTCAATCCCTCCTATAAATAAAATAAAATAAGATTTTGTTTATTTAAATGAGAAGAAAATTTTGGAGGTGATAAAATGTTAGTAAAAAGAAAAGAAAACAATTCTAAAAAGGTATGCTTCAGCACACCTGAAAAGCTCTTTCAGAAATACAAGGAGTTGAAAAAATTAGCTAATGATAATGGTCTGGAGATTGAAATTAATTCGGAGCTTCAGAAATTTTTTGAAAAGTTAATAAAAAAAGCAGAAAAAGATTTAACAAAACTCATTTCAGAGAAACAGGCTGTTGCAAATTTTGAATCTAATGTTGAGCCAGAATTATAAAATTTGAGTTCGTTTCACTCACTTTCACACCCGTTCATCTGACGATGAACGGGTCTTTTAGAAAATTTTTTTAATTTTAATAAGTTATAAAAAATAACAATAAAAATAAAATTTCCATAAATATGGATAATGTAAATAGTAATAATCAATAAAATAAACAATATACAAATTTTTTATATATCCAAAACAATCTCCAATTAAGAAGTAAATTCGTAAGATTTTGTTTATTTATATGAGAGGAAAATTTTTGGAGGCAAATATGAAAAACAACAAAAAAGAAATCCATTTATTTTTAGAGCAAGAGCAATATGAAAAATTAAAAATAGAAGCTGAAAAAGGAAATAATAGCCTTTCTGAAATTATAAGAGAAAAAATAAATTTAGGATTTGTTTCTGACGATAAAATTGAAAAATATTTAAATAAAAAATTAAAACAAATATCTAATAAGATTGAAAAAGAATTAGAAGAGTTAAAAGAAACAATATTTTCTCTTCAAAGAGAGTTAGTTATAAATTTCACAAAAAAAATTACAAATAATCAAAATTTTCTAAAAGAAGCTCTTAAAATAATAGCATTTTATTCAGTATATGCATCTCTTTTTTCAACTTTAAAATGGCAAAATGTAAATGCGATAGGAGAAATTTCATGGGAAGCTGTAAAGAAAAAAAGAGAGGAATGGAAAAAAGAAGCAGATGAAATCGTAAAAAAAATTCTTGGAGAAGGGATTTTAGATAAATTAGGGAGGTAAATTTATGAATACTAATTCTGAACAAATTTGGTTAGGAAAAGAAAATTTTTTCTTTAAATTAAAAAAGAAACTTAATTTTATAAAATTTTTTCTAATTTTATCAATAACCTTTTTCTTATTTTCTCTATTCTTAATTGCTAATTTTTATTATAATTTAAGTCCAAATTTTATTTTAAGTTTTATTATAGTTAAATTTCAATTTAAGTATCCCGATATCATTAACTTTCTAAATTTTTTTAACAAAAATAATTATGTTTATGGTTATTTCTGTTTTAGTAATGGTGAGTGTAGCTGGTCAAAAATTTTGCTTATCCAATCCAATTTAAAATATATTAACAATTATATAAATTATATTTCACCAATTTTAAAATCATCAGTTATTTTCAGTAGTATTATAACAGGGATTTTTGATATTTTTGTAATAAAATTTTTTAAAGGAAAAACAAAAGAAATATCAAAAGATCTTCCATTAAGAGGAAGAAAAGTAGTAAGAAACATAAATGAACTTCCTAAAAAATATAGAAAAAATTACTATCTTCCTATAGGAAAAAATGTTGGAGTTCCTTTTGAGGATATATTCAGACATATTTTTATTCT
>CAZQKL010000008.1:0-30251 GCA_964593895.1 uncultured bacterium | reverse complement strand
GAGTTCTTGTAAAATTCAATGATAAGTTAAAAAATTTATTATCAACATTGGAAAACATGAGGTTTATTTTGTCATCAGGTAAAGAAGTTGGTTTTTACGATGTAGCTAATTTTAAAATTGAAAAAACAAGCTCAATGATAAATAGAGAAAATAGAAAAAGAGTTGTAAAGGTTATTGCAGATGTTGATGAAGATGTAATTTCAGCTGATAAAATTGTTGAAGATTTAAAAAGAAATTTTCTTCCAAAATTGAAAAATAAATTTATAGATTTTGATTATTCTTTTCAGGGACAGCAAAAAGAAGAATTTGATACTTTATCATCCTTAAAAAAAGGCACATTGATAGCTTTATTTATAATTTATTCACTTCTTGCAATTCCTTTTAGGTCTTATGCTCAGCCTTTTATTATTATGAGTGTTATTCCATTTGGAATTGTTGGAGCATTTTTGGGTCATATTTTACTCAATTATAATCTTTCTCTTTTAAGTTTACTTGGAATAGTTGCATTATCAGGAGTTGTGGTAAATGATTCATTAATAATGGTTTACTCAATTAATGAAAGTAGAGAAAGAGATATTTATAAAAAAGTTTTAAATGTAGCAAAAACAAGATTTAGACCTGTAATTTTAACTACAATTACCACTTTTCTTGGTCTATTGCCACTAATTATGGAGAAAAGTCTTCAAGCAAAGTTTTTAATTCCAATGGCTATAAGCCTTGGGTTTGGAATTATGTTTGCAACTTTCATTACATTGATTTTAATACCTGTAATTTACATTATTCTTGATGATATTAAAAAATTTTTTAAATAATTGTGGATATTTTAAAAAAAATTTGTTAATAATTGATAAAAAAGACAAGAGGGAAAAATGCCATACACAACAAAAATTATTAGACTTCTTGATAGACTTGAACCAACAACAAAAGAAGTATTATTGGCTGTATTAGAGGAAATTGAAAAACAGCGGGAAGAAAGTGTTACAAAAAATGAATTTAACGAATTAAAGGAAATTGTTAGAGATTTAGCTAATGCCCAAAAAGAGACAGAGGAGAGGCTTCAAGATTTAACTATAAAGGTTAATGAATTAACAGAAGCTCAGAAAAAGACAGAAGAAAGGGTTCAAGATTTAACAAAAAAGGTTGATGCATTAGCGGAAGCTCAGAAAAAAACAGAGGAGAGGGTTCAGGATTTAACTAAAAAGGTAGATGCATTAGTATCTGCCCAAAAAGAGACAGAGGAGAAACTTCAAGATTTAGCCAAAAAGGTAGATGAATTAGCGGAAGCCCAGAAAAAGACAGAGGAAATGGTTCAGAATTTAACTAAGAATGTTGATGAATTAACAGAAGCTCAGAAAAAGACAGAGGAAGAAATTAGAGAATTAGCGGTTGGTTTAAAAATAACGAGGGAGCAACTTGGTGGTCTCTCAAGAAGCGTTTCTTATGCTCTTGAAAATGAAGCATACAGGAAAGTTCCAAAATTTTTGGAAAAGAAATTTGGTTTCAAAATTATAGATAGAATTATTAGAACTGAGATTGAAAATGAGGAAATAAATTTCTTTGGAAAAGCAAAAAAAGATAATAAAGAAATTATTTTAGTAGGAGAATCAGTATTAAAACTTGATGATAAAAGCAAACTTAATACTGTTTTGAATAAAGTGAACATAATTAAACAGACAATTGGAGGAGAAGTTGTTCCAATAATAATTACCCATTTTGCAAAAAAGAAAATTCTTGAAAGAGCAGAAAAAGCTGGAATAATTGTCATACAAAGCTTTGAATGGGTTTAAAATGAAAACATTTATAGAATGCCCTAATTGCAATACAAAAATTGAAATATATAAAAACCCAATTCCAACAGTTGATATAATAATTGAATATAAAAATGGTATAGTTTTAATTGAAAGAAAAAATTTTCCATTTGGTTGGGCTCTTCCAGGAGGATTTGTAGATTACGGTGAAGCATTGGAACGAGCTGCAATAAGAGAGGCGAAAGAAGAGACAAATCTTGATGTAAAATTAATCTGCCAGCTTCAAACATATTCTGACCCTAATAGAGACCCTCGTCAGCATACAATTAGCACTGTTTTTATTGCAAAAGGAGAAGGGGAACTAAAAGGGAAAGATGATGCTAAATTGGCAAAAGTCTTTAAAGAAGATGAGATTCCTGAGAATTTGGCATTTGACCATAAAAAAATAATAGAGGATTATTTCAGGTTTAAAAAATTACATTTGAAAGCTTTCTGGAGGAAATAGATGGAGTTTATTCTTGAAATAGGCACAGAGGAGTTACCAGCATCTTTTGTAAATATTGGAATGGAATTAATTGAAAATAATTTTAAAAGTTTTCTTGAAAATCATCGTATAGATTTTAATTCAATTGAAGTTATTGGAACACCAAGAAGACTTGGTTTATGTGTAAAAGAAATTTCTGAAAAGCAGAAAGATACAATTATTGAACAGATAGGACCACCTAAAAAGATATCATTTGATGAAAAAGGCCTTCCCACAAAAGCAGCAATAGGATTTGCAAAATCTCAAAATGTAAATGTTGAAGATTTAGAAATAGTTTCAACTCCAAAAGGAGAATATCTTTGCGTTAAAAAGGTTATTAAAGGAAAAGATACAAAGGAAATTTTAGAAAAGAATTTAAAAGATTTTTTAAAATCAATTGTTTTTCCTAAAAATATGCGATGGGGAACTGAAAACATATCATTTGGAAGGCCTATTAAATGGATTTGCGCTATTTTAGATAAAGAAGTTTTAAATTTTTCATACGGTTCATATAAAGCAGATAAATATTCGTATGGACATAGATTTCTTTCACCAGATAAATTTGAAGTAAAAGATTGGAAAATTTTTTTAGTTGAGCTTGAAAATAGATGGGTAATTCCAGATTTTAATAAAAGAAGAAATTTTTTATGGAGTAAAATAATTGAAATTGCAGAAAAAAATAATTTTATAGTTGAAAAAGATGAAGAATTGCTGGATGAAGTAACAAATTTAATTGAATATCCATTTCCATTATGCGGAAGTTTTGATGAGGAATTTTTAGATTTGCCAGAAGAAGTAATTATTACCACAATGAAAGTTCATCAAAAATATTTTCCAGTAAGAGATGGCAAAGGGAAATTATTACCTAAATTTATCACTGTTAGTAATATGAAAGCTAAAGATTTTAATGTTGTTATTAAAGGAAATGAAAGAGTTTTAAGGGCAAGATTAAATGATGCAAAATTCTTTTACGAAGAAGATAAAAAATATTCGCTTGATTATTATGTTGAAAAATTAAGAAAAGTTGTATTTCATAACAAACTTGGGACTTCTTACGAAAAAATGTTGAGATTTAAAGAAATTGCAACTTATTTAGCAAAAAATTTAAATCCTGAAATTGAAAAAATTACTGAAAGAGCATCTTATTTATGTAAAGGTGACCTTGAAACAAGTATGGTTTATGAATTTCCTGAATTGCAAGGAATTATGGGAAAATATTATGCTTTACACTCAGGAGAACCTTATCAGGTTGCAGAAGCAATTTATGAGCATTATCTTCCAAGATTTTCTGGTGATAAAATTCCAGCTACTGATGCAGGGGCTTTTATTAGTATTGCAGATAGAATAGATACAATCACAGGATTTTTCATTATAAATGAAAAACCTTCTGGCACTGCTGACCCATATGCTTTAAGAAGGCATGCACTTGCAATAATTAATATAATTATTGAAAAGAAATATAGAATTTCCCTTTTAGAGCTAATTTCACGCTCAATTTCATTATATCTTCCAAAATTTGAAAAAATTGATGAAAACATTAAATATGAAATTTTAAACTTTTTTAAGCAGAGATTTAGAAACTTTATGATGGAAAGGTTTACTTATGATGTTGTTGATGCGGTAATTGAAGTGGAATTTGATGATGTTTATCTCTGTTACAAAAAAATTGAAGCTTTAAGTGAAATGAAAAACGATGAGGATTTTGTAAATTTAATTATTCCTTTTAAAAGGATTGCAAATATTACAAAAGATTGGACTGAAACAGTTTTTAGTGAAAAGTATTTTAAACAGCAGGAAGAGAAAACTCTCTTTTTAAAATTTCAAGAAATAGAAAAAAAGTTTTCAGAATTTGTTAATAAAGAGAAATTTATAGAAGCATTAAAAGAACTGACAAAATTAAGGAAACCAATTGATGATTTTTTTGATAATGTTCTTGTAATGGAAAAAGATGAGAGATTAAAAGCTAACAGGTTATCTTTTCTAAAAAAGATTTACATGAGTTTTTTAAAAATTGGAGATTTAAAATTATTATCTTAGGGGGCTCTCATGAAAAAATATGTATATTTATTTGGAGCTAATTTTACAGAAGGAAATGCAAAGATGAGAGACCTTCTTGGTGGAAAAGGAGCAAATCTTGCAGAGATGGCTCGTCTTGGAATACCTGTCCCACCTGGTTTTACAATTACAACTGAGGTGTGTTCATATTATTACAAAAATAACAGAACCTATCCAGAAGAATTAGAAAATCAGGTGAATGAAGCATTAAAGAAAGTTGAAAATACAATTAATAAAAAGTTTGGTGATAAAGATAATCCTTTACTTTTTTCAGTTCGTTCAGGTGCAAGGGTATCAATGCCAGGCATGATGGATACAGTATTGAATTTAGGACTTACTGATGAAACAGTTAAAGGTTTAATTAAACAGAGTAATAATAGAAGGTTTGCTTTTGATAGTTATAGAAGATTTATTCAGATGTTTGGTAATGTTGTAAAGGGAATTTCTGCTGAAATTTTGGAAAAACCTCTTGAGGATATGAAGAATAAAAAAGGGGTAAAGCATGATACAGATTTAAATGCAGATGACCTTGAAGAATTAGTTGAGATTTTGAAAAATAAATATAGAGAAGTTACAGGAGAAGATTTTCCTCAGGATCCATGGGAACAATTATGGTCAGCTATTGGAGCGGTATTTGGTTCATGGAATAATCCACGAGCTATAACTTATAGAAAAATAAATAATATTCCTGATGATTGGGGAACAGCTGTAAATGTTCAATCAATGGTTTTTGGGAATCTTGGAGATGATTGTGCAACTGGAGTTGCATTTACAAGAGACCCTTCTACTGGAGAAAAAAAGTTTTTTGGAGAATTTTTACCAAATGCTCAAGGTGAAGATGTTGTTGCTGGGATAAGAACTCCATATCCTTTAAATGAAGCTTCAAAAACAGAAGAAAACAAACATTTACCAACACTTGAGGAGTTAATGCCAGAATGTTATCAGGAACTTGAAAAAATTTATAAAAAGCTTGAAACTCATTATAGAGATATGCAGGATATTGAATTTACAATTGAAAAGAGAAAACTTTATATGCTTCAAACGAGAAATGGTAAAAGAACTCCAAAAGCAGCAGTTAAAATTGCTGTGGATATGGTTAAGGAAGGATTAATTACCAAAGAAGAAGCAATTATGAGAGTTGAACCAAAACAGCTTGATTATCTTTTACATCCAATGATTGACCCAAAAGCTGAAAAAAAAGTAATTGCAAGAGGACTTCCTGCAAGTCCAGGAGCAGCGGTTGGAAAAATTGTATTTTCAGCAGATGAGGCGGAAGAATTAAAAGATAAAGGTGAGAAAGTTATTTTGGTAAGAGTAGAAACATCTCCTGAAGATATTCATGGAATGAATGCTGCAGAAGGTATTTTAACTGCCCGTGGTGGAATGACATCTCATGCTGCTGTAGTAGCAAGAGGCATGGGAAAATGTGCAGTGGTCGGTTGTGGAGCATTAAATATTGACTATGAAAATCAGCTTATGAAAGTAAATGGAAAGATATATAAAAAAGGAGATTGGATAACAATTGATGGAAATACAGGAGAGGTTATTGAAGGGAAGATGCCAACAGTTCAACCTGAATTTTCAGGAGCATTTGGAGAATTTATGGAATGGGTTGATGAAATTAGAACTCTTGGAGTTAGAACAAATGCTGATACTCCACATGATGCTGAAGTTGCAAGAAAATTTGGTGCAGAAGGGATTGGATTATGCAGAACTGAACATATGTTTTTTGAAGGTGATAGGATTGTAGCAATGAGAGAGATGATTCTTGCTAAAAATAAAGAAGATAGAGAAAAAGCTTTAATGAAAATAAAACCATATCAGAAAGAGGATTTTAAGGGAATTTTTAGAGTTATGGATGGACTTCCAGTTACTATTAGATTACTTGACCCACCTTTACATGAATTTTTACCTAAAACCATGGAAGAAATGGAAGAAGTTGCAAAAGATTTAGGAGTTAAGGTTGAAGAGATAAAAGAAATTTCAGAAAGTTTGCATGAATTCAATCCAATGCTTGGTCACAGAGGTTGCAGGCTTGGAATAACTTTTCCAGAAATTTATGAAATGCAAGTTTATGCAATAATGGAAGCAGCTTGTGAAGTTTCAAAAGAAGGTGTAAAAGTTTTACCTGAAATTATGATACCTCTTGTTGGTCATAAAAATGAGCTAAAAATATTAAGAGAAAAAACTGAAAATATATGCAGGAAAGTTATGAATGATTATGGAGTTGAAATTGAGTATAAAATAGGAACAATGATAGAACTTCCAAGAGCTTGTATAACTGCAGATGAAATTGCTGAATATGCAGAGTTTTTTTCATTTGGAACAAACGATTTAACTCAAACTACATTTGGTTTTTCAAGAGATGATGCTGGCAAATTTTTAAAGGAATATGTTGATAAAAAAATATTGGAAAAAGACCCATTTGTTACAATTGATTTAAATGGAGTAGGGGAACTTATAAAAATAGGGATTAAAAAAGGTAGAGAAACAAGAAAAGATTTAAAAGTTGGAATTTGTGGGGAACATGGAGGAGACCCTCAATCAATTGAATTTTGTCATAAAGTTGGTATGAATTATGTAAGCTGTTCTCCATACAGAGTTCCAATTGCGAGACTTGCTTCTGCACAGGCAAAAATTAAATTTTCATAAAAATTATTCCCCTTTTCTCAGGGGGGATAATTTTTAAAATTTTTCCTGTTGGCAAGATAATAGCAGAAATTCCAGAGTTTGCACATTTTATAAAATATTTTTTAAACTCAACAGCTTTTAAAACATCAATTGCTATGTGCTGATAAAGAGCAGAAGAATTACCAAACCATGCTTCATTACTAATATTTACAATTAAATTTCCTCCTTTTTTTATCCCCTTTTTTATTAAATCTGAAAATATTCCCTCATAGCAAATTAGTGGAATTATTTTAGCCTTTTTAATTTTAAAAATCACAGTTTTTTTGCCAGAAGAATAATCAATTCCTGGAACAATTTTATTAATAAAAAAAAGCACTTTTTTTAATGGTGTATATTCTCCAAATGGGACAAGATGAATTTTATCGTATCTTTTAAAATTTTTTACATCCCCATTTTTTATAAAATACATTGAATTGAAAACTTTTATATTCATGGTTTCAACATTTACATTTGTGTAAATTGAGCCAAAGATTATTGAGAGCTTATTTTTTTTTATAAAATTTAAAAAAATTTTTTTTATTGAGGAGTTATCAGTTTCAAAAGGAGTTAAGTAAATCGCTTCTGGCCAAATAATTAAATCTGGCTTTTTTGGTAAAATCTCTTTTGTAAGCCTAATATATTCTCTAACAACAAAAGGATTATTTTTTTCATCAAGCTTTATCTTTTCAGGAATATTTCCCTGAATTAAGGCAATTTTCAGATTAAAATTTCTAATTTTTGTATTTTTTAAAATCCAAAGATTTATAGTTATATAAATCCCAAATAAAAGAAGTGTCCCAATTATCAATTTTTTTCTTTTATTTTTTTCAATTATTGCATAAAAGATCAGTAAATTTGTTAACATTATAAAAGCAGAAATACCTTCAGATTTAATTATTTCAGCAATATTTATTAAAATCGGTGCTTTATAAAGATTATAGCTCAATTCTCCCCATGGAAATCCAGTAAGAATATGAGCTTTTATGTATTCAAGAATACCCCAGATAACAGACAAAATTATAAAATTTTTTAATTTTACAAAAAAATAGGTAAAGATAACAAAATATAATGTTTGATAAATTGCCATCAGAAAAACATTAATTGGTCCAAGAATATATGGTGAAAAATTTGTGTATTTTATAGGATATATAAGCCACCTGTAATAAATAATGTAATAAGATAAGCCGAAAATTATTGCCATTTTGAGCCAGTTTTTTTTATCTTTGTATATGCAGTAAAAAAAAGGAATAAATTGAATAAAAGTTAAAAGAAAATAATTATGCTGAGGAGAAGCAAATTCTATAAAAACTATCCATATTATTAATAGGATGATTTTATCTTTTTTAATGAAATTCCCCATTCTTTTAATTTTAATTCAATTTTTCTAACACTTATTCCAAGCACTTCTGCAGTTTTTTTCTTATTAAAATCATACTTTTTTAATGTTTCAATAATTATTTTCTTTTCAGCTTCTTTTAAAGGAATATCGTAAGGAATTATAATCCCTTCTTGTTTCTGTTTTGAAATTTGGGTTAATATTATGTCTTCTTCACTTATAGTTTCATTGTTTGTGTGAATTATTGCTCTTTCAATAATATGTTTCAGTTCTCTAACATTTCCAGGAAAATGATAATTTTTTAATTTTTCAAGAGCATTATCTGATATTGAAAAAACTTTTTTATTATACTTTTTGGCAAACTTATCTAAAAAAAATTTTGATAATTCCTCAATATCTTCAGGTCTTTCTCTTAATGGAGGAACAACAATTTTATAGACATTTAATCTAAAATATATATCTTCTCTAAATTTCCCTTCCTCAACATATTTTTCAAGATTTCTATTAGTTGCAGCAATAATTCTTATATCTGTTTTTAATGGTTTTTCTGAGCCAATAACCTCAACAATTCCATCTTCAAGGACTCTTAAAAATTTTGCCTGAAGTTCAACACTCATTTCAGAAATTTCATCTAAAAAAATAGTGCCTTTATCAGCAAGAACAAATTTCCCTTTTTTTGATTTAACTGCTCCAGTAAAACTTCCTTTTTCAAATCCAAATAATTCAGCTTCCAGTAAATCTTTTGGTATTGCAGCGCAATTTATAGGAATAAATGCAAAAGAATTTCTTTTACTTAACTTATGAATTAATCTTGCAATTAATTCTTTTCCAACACCTGTTTCTCCTTGAATTAAAACTGTGGTATCAGTTTTTGCTACTTTTTCAACATCTTCTAAAACTTTTTTCATTTTTTTTGATTTAGCAACAATTTTAACATCTTCTTTATCTTCAAGAGTAACTAAATATTTAAGATGTCTAATTTGGGAAATTTTTTCAATTGAGTTTTTTAATTCTTCATAGTTTAAGGGTTTTAATATATAATCTGAAGCCCCTTTTTTTATTGCTTCAATGGCATTTTGAATATCTCCAAAAGCTGTAATTAAAATAACATCAATATCTGGAAATTCTTTTTTTACTGTTTCAAGAAGTTTTATCCCAGAAATTTCTGGCATTTTTATATCTGAAATAATAAGCTCAACTTCATTTTCTTTTATATATTTTAAAGCAGTGACTGGATTGGAAAATCCCTTTACATTAAAACCATCAAGAGTGAGAAGTTCAACTAATGATTTTAATGATGAAGTATCATCTTCTACAACTACTATTTTTAAATCAATCATGTTTAAAATTTTTTAGTAAAATTAAATAAATTATTGTTGATAGCCCAGAAGCTGAAAAAATCATTGCAAGAACCATAATTTGATATCTTACTGCAATTAATGGAGAAACACCAGAAAGAACCTGTCCAGTCATTATTCCAGGGATTGATACAAGACCAACTGCAAAAAGTGTATTTGTTATTGGAATTAATCCAGTTTTTAATGCAATTCCTCTTGAAGTTTGATAATCATTTCCTTTTTTTATTTCTGAAAAAAATCTCTCTGAAGCAAGGCTTATGCTGTTCATGGAAGAGGAGAAAATCATTCCTGCAAGAGGTATCATTTCTTGAGGTGAAAACCATGGCTTAATATTTAAAACAACTTGAGTAACAATGAATATTATTACTGCACCAGCAGTAATAATTGAAAATACACTTCTAAAATAAAGATGTTTTCTTAAATTTTTTACAGGTCTTAATGAAATCCAGCTTGCGGTAAAACTCATAAATGATAAAGTTAAAATTACAATCCACCATCTTTCAGCTTTAAATATAAAAACAAGAATGTATCCAATTATTAAAAGTTGACCTATCATTCTTATAAAAGCATAAATGTAGTTTGAAAATTCTTTTGTCCATTTAAAGAGAAAAAAGATTACAAAAAAGCAAGGTATTAAACTTATTGAAAGATTTAAAACTGGAATTAATATTACGCCATGCTTCATAGAAAAATTTTTAACACTTAAAGAGAAAATTATCAACCAGTTTCCTGTTGAAATTCCATTTAGAATATAATATAACCCACACGACTAAAATTGGTGCGAGGTGTAAAATGAATATACAAGACCAGATGAATTTAATAAAAAAAGGTGCTGAAGAGATAATAACTGAACAGGAGCTAATAGATAAAATAAAGAGAAAAAAAATTATTAAAGTTAAAGCAGGATTTGACCCAACAGCACCAGATTTGCATCTTGGTCATACTGTTTTAATTCAGAAATTAAAACATTTTCAAGATTGCGGTCATGAAGTTTATTTTTTAATTGGGGATTTTACAGGAATGATTGGAGACCCTTCTGGAAGGAGTGAAACAAGAAAACCGCTTACAGAGGAAGAAGTCAAAAAGAATGCAGAAACCTACAAAGAGCAGATATTTAAAATCCTTGATGAGAAAAAAACAAAGATAGTTTTTAATAGTCATTGGCTTGGGAAATTAACAGCTGTTGATATTATTAAACTCTGTTCAAAATACACAGTAGCAAGAATGCTTGAGAGAGATGATTTCGCAAATAGATTTAAAAACAATATACCAATAGCAATTCATGAATTTATATATCCATTACTTCAAGGATACGATTCTGTAGCTCTTGAAGCTGATATAGAGCTTGGTGGCACAGACCAGAAATTTAATCTTCTTGTTGGAAGGCATCTTCAAAGATATTATGGCCAGGAACCTCAGTGTATACTTACTATGCCAATTCTTGAGGGTCTTGATGGTAAGCAGAAGATGAGTAAATCTCTCGGAAATTATATTGGAATTAATGAGCCACCAAATGAAATGTATGGGAAATTAATGTCAATAAGTGATGAGTTAATGATTAGGTATTATGAGCTTTTAAGTGATATTTCTTATGAGGATTTTATAAAATTAAAAGAAGGTATAAAAAATGGCACAATCCATCCAATGGATGCGAAGAAAAAACTTGCTTTTGAAATTGTTTCAAGATTTCATGGATATTCAAAGGCAAAGGAAGCAGAAGAATATTTTATAAAAGTTTTTTCAAAAAAGGAGATACCAGTTGATGAAATTCCAACTATTGAAGTGAACATAAATTCTGATAAAATTTGGATTTGTCAATTATTGAAAGATACAAAAATGGCATCTTCAACAAGTGAAGCAAGAAGATTGATTAAACAGGGGGCATTGAAGATTGATGGGGAAAAAATTACAAATGAAAGTCTTGAACTTGAAAAAGGATTTGAAGGAGTAATAAAACTTGGAAAGAAAAGGATTAAAAAAGTTAAGATATTGTAATGGCCTACGAATTTATTCAGATAAGGGGAGCAAGACAGCATAATTTAAAAAACATTAACATAGATATCCCTAAAAACAAGTTAGTAGTTATCACAGGTCTTAGTGGTTCAGGAAAGTCATCTCTTGCATTTGATACAATCTATGCAGAAGGTCAAAGAAGATATGTTGAATCTCTTTCAACTTATGCCCGTCAGTTTTTAGAATTAATGGAAAAGCCAGATGTTGATTCAATTGAAGGTTTAAGCCCTGCAATTTCTATTGAACAGAAAACAGTTTCAAAAAATCCTCGTTCAACAGTTGCTACTGTAACTGAAATTTACGATTATTTGAGAATACTTTATGCAAATTTAGGAGAAGTTTACTGTTATAAATGTGGAAGAAAAATTACTCAACAATCTCCTCAGCAGATTGTTGATGAAATTATGAAATTTCCTGAAAAAACAAAAATAATAATTTATGCTCCTGTTGTAAGGCAAAAAAAGGGTGAATTTAAAGCTCTTTTTAAAGATTTGCTGAAAAATGGTTTTACAAGAGTAAAGGTTGATGGTAAAATTCATTTTCTTGAAGAAGAAATAAACATTGATAAAAATAAAAAGCATGAAATTGATGTAATTATTGATAGATTAATAATTAAAAAAGGCATAGAAAACAGATTAACAGATTCTATTGAAACAGGACTTAATCTTGCAAATGGACTTATAAAAGTTGAAATTGTTGATGAAAAAAAAGAAATATTTTTTTCAGAAAAGTTTGCATGTATTTATTGTTCAATAAGTTATCCTGAAGTTTCAGCAAGATTGTTTTCTTTTAATAATCCATATGGAGCATGTCCAAAATGTAAAGGCATTGGTTTTATAACAGAAATTGATGAATATTCAGCTTTTCAATCAGAATACGATTTTTATTATATTCAAGATGCATATTTTAGATGGAAAAATTTTGAAGTTTCTCCAGAAAAAAGGATAAAATTAAAAAATCTTTTAAATAAATTTTTAATTGAAAAAACATGTCCTGAATGTAAAGGTGCAAGATTAAAAAAGGAAGCATTATCTGTTAAATTCAAAGGGAAAAATATCTATGAATTTACACAACTTACAGTTTCAGATGCTTTGAAATTTCTAAATGAGCAGAAGTTTACAGAGAGAGAGCTTGAAATTGGCGGTAAAATCATATCTGAAATAAAAAACAGGCTTGAATTTCTTGAAAAAGTAGGTCTTGATTATATTACTCTTAATAGAAGGTCATCAACTTTAAGTGGTGGAGAAAGCCAGAGAATACGGCTTGCAGCTCAAATAGGTTCAAAATTATCAGGAGTTATTTATGTTCTTGATGAACCAAGTATAGGACTTCATCCAAGAGATACTCATAAATTAATAGAAACTTTAAAAAATTTAAAAGAAGCTGGTAATACTGTAATTGTTGTTGAACATGACATTGATATTATAAAGTCTGCAGACTTTGTAATTGACCTTGGTCCTGAACCTGGAGTTAAAGGTGGTTATATAGTTGCTGCAACCACACCAGATAAATTGAAAAATATAAAAAATTCATATACTGGGAAATATCTTTCAGGAAAGTTAAAAATTTCTTCGCCTAAAAGGATAAAAAATTTTAAAAAATTTATAGAAATTAAAGGGGCAAAGGCTTTTAATTTAAAGAATATTAATGTTAAAATTCCAGTTGGAGCATTCGTATGTATTACAGGAGTTTCAGGCTCTGGTAAAAGCACACTTTTAAATGAGGTAATCTATAAAGGATTGAGGAAAATTTTAAACAGAGAAAGGATTGATACTTCCCAATTATTTGATGAAATTGAAACCAATGGCTTAATTAATAAAGTAATAATGATAGACCAGTCTCCAATTGGAAGAACTCCCCGTTCAAATCCTGCAACTTACACAGGTGTTTTTACTCCAATTAGAGAGTTATTTAGCAAAGTGCCACTTGCAAAAATGCGTGGATACAAACCTGGAAGATTTAGCTTCAATGTTAAAGGTGGTAGATGTGAAAAGTGCAAAGGAGATGGAATGATAAAATTAGAAATGTTATTTATGCCAGAAGTTTATATAAAGTGTGATGAATGTAATGGAAAAAGATTTAACAGAGATACACTTCAAGTAAAGTATAAAGATAAAAGCATAGCAGATGTTCTTGATATGACAGTAAATCAAGCTTACGAATTTTTTAAAAATATACCTCATATTAAAAGGAAATTAGAAGTTTTAAAAGAAGTTGGGCTTGGATATTTAAAATTAGGCCAGCCAGCACCAACTTTATCTGGAGGGGAAGCTCAAAGGATAAAGTTGACAAAAGAACTTTCCAAAAAAGATACTGGAAAAACAATTTATCTTCTTGATGAACCAACAACAGGACTACATTATTATGATATAAAAAATCTTTTGAAGGTTCTTTTTATGTTGAGGGATAAAGGCAACACAATTGTTGTTATTGAACATAATCTTGAAGTAATAAAATGTGCAGATTATATTATTGACCTTGGTCCAGAAGGTGGAGATAAAGGAGGGGAGGTTGTTTTTGCAGGTCCTCCTCAAGATTTAGTTAAATGTGAAAAAAGCTATACAGGTAAATATCTCTATTCCCATTCAATTGTTGCAGGTGGTTTGGAGGATATATCATAAACAACTCTATTAATACCTTTTACTTCATTAATTATCCTATTTGAAATTTTTCCAAGAAGTTCATATGGAAGTTTTACCCAATCTGCTGTCATACCATCAACACTATGAACAGCTCTAATGGCAATAACATATTCATAAGTTCTTTCATCTCCCATAACTCCCACACTTTTAATTGATAATAAAACACCAAAGCTCTGCCAAATTTTTCTGTAAAGACCTGCATTTTTTATTTCACTTACAATTATATCATCAGCTTCCTTTAAAATATTTAATTTTTCTTCAGTTATTTCACCAATAATTCTTACTGCGAGTCCAGGTCCTGGAAAAGGTTGACGATAAATTATTTCATCTGGTAACCCTAATTGTTTTCCAAGTTCTCTAACTTCATCTTTAAATAATTCTTTTAAAGGTTCAATTAATTCAAGTTTCATCTTTTCAGGCAATCCTCCAACATTGTGATGAGATTTTATTGTTGCAGATGGTCCCTTAAATGGCACACTTTCAATAACATCTGGATATAATGTGCCTTGAGCAAGAAATTTTATATTTCCAAGTTTTTTTGCTTCTTTTTCAAAAACTTCTATAAATGTATTTCCAATAATTTTCCTTTTTTTCTCTGGGTCAGTTACACCTTTTAATCTCTCAAGAAACAACCTTTTTGCATCAACAAAAATTAAATTTAGATGAAATTTATCTTTGAATAATTTCACAACTTTTTCAGGTTCATTTTTTCTCATTAAACCATTATCAACAAATATACAGTATAGATTTTCTCCTATTGCTTTATGAATGAGCATTGCGGTAACACTTGAATCAACACCACCACTAAGTGCACATATAACTTTTTCATTTTTTACTTTTTCTTTTATATTTTTTATCTGATATTCAAGAAAAGAGCCCATATCCCAAGTTGGAGAACATTTACATATTTTAAACACAAAATTTGAAAGAATCTCTTTTCCAAATTTTGTATGAACAACTTCTGGATGAAATTGAACTCCCCATATTTTTTTATCTTTACTTCTAATTGAAGCAAAGGGCGAATTTGATGTTTTTGCAATTGGAATGAAATTTTCTGGTAATTTTTTAACTATATCGCCGTGGCTCATCCATACTGAAAATTTTTTAGGAATTTCTGAAAATAATTCATTTTCTTCTTTAATTTCAATTTCTGCAAAACCATATTCCCTTTTTTCAGCTTTTGTAACTTCACCACCAAAAAGATAAACTATAAGTTGAGTTCCATAACAAATTCCTAAAATAGGCAAATTTAAGTTAAAAATTTTTTTCTCTATTAAAGGAGCATCTTTATCATAAACACTTGAAGGCCCACCTGAAAGTATTATCCCCTTAGGGTTAAATCTTTTTATATTTTCCAAGCTCCAGTTATATGGATGAATTTCGCAATAAACGTGAAGTTCTCTAATTCTTCTTGCTATTAGTTGAGTGTATTGAGAGCCGAAATCAAGTATTAAAATTGAATCGTAATTATTCTCCATGATTAATATCCTCTTACAAGATAAACCATTTCTTTTACTGCTTCTTTAAATCCAACAAAAATTGCTCTTGCAACAATGCTATGGCCAATATTTAATTCATTCATTCCCTTTATTCTTGCAACAGGCACCACATTTCTGTAATTTAATCCATGACCAGCATTAAGAATTAGATTATTTTTTAAAACCTCCTCTGAAGCTTTAATAATTCTCTCAAGTTCCTGTTTTTGAGTATTTTCATCTTTTGCATCAGCATATCTTCCAGTATGTAGCTCAACTGCCTGAGCATTTGTTTCTTTTGATGCTTTTATCTGGTCAATTTCTGGGTCAATAAATAGACTTACAGTGATACCTTCTTTATTAAAAATTTCCACATACTTTTTTATATCATCAAAATATTTAACAACATCAAGTCCACCTTCTGTTGTTAATTCCTGTCTTCTCTCTGGAACAATTGTTATATTATGAGGTTTAACCTTTAGGGCAACTTCAATTACATCTTCAAATAAACCCATTTCCAAATTTAATTTGGTTTTAACAACTTGCTTTAAAATGTAGAGGTCTCTATCTTGGATATGACGTCTATCCTCCCTTAAATGAACAGTAATGCATGTTGCACCAGCTTCTTCTGCAATCATTGCAGCATAAACTGGGTCTGGTTCATCAATTCCTCTTGCCTGTCTAACTGTTGCAACATGGTCAACATTAACTCCAAGATTTGCCATTTGAAATTACCTCCTATTTGCCAATTTTTTCTCTAACAATATCTGCAAGTTCTTTTGCAATCATTTTTACTTCCTGAAGGTCATCCCCTTCAACCATAATTCGCATTTTATTTTCTGTCCCTGAATACCTTACAAAAATTCTTCCTCTATTTTCAATTAATTTCTCAAATTCCATTAGTTTATCTTTAAAACCTTCAATTTCATCAAAAGGAACTTTTTTCTCAACTTCTACATTTTCAAGCACTTGAGGAAATTTTGAAAAAATTTTATTAATCTCACTTACAGGTTTATCCTCTTCAATTAAAATTTTCAAAACCTGCAAAGCGGTAATTATTCCATCACCAGTTGTGTTGTGTTCAAGAAATATAATGTGTCCAGATGGTTCTCCACCTAAAATTAAATCATTTTTTATCATCTCTTCAATAACATATCTATCTCCAATTTGACTTTTAATAATTTTAATCTCTTTTTTATTTAAAAATTTTTCAAGTCCAAAATTGCTCATAGGTGTTAGAACAACTGCATTATTTTTTAATTTTCCCTTTCTTTTTAAATATTCAGCACAAAAACCAATTATGTAATCACCATCAATCTCCTCTCCATTTTCATTAATTAAAATAACTCTATCTCCATCTCCATCAAAAGCTATTCCTAAGTCAGCGCCAGTTTCAATTACTTTGGCCCGCAACTTTTTTGTATCAGTTGAACCACAATTTTTATTAATGTTTATGCCATCAGGCTCTGTTCCAATTGTTTCAATTTCAGCTCCAAGTTCGTAAAATACTTCAGGAGCAACTTTATAGGTTGCTCCATTTGCGCAATCTAAAATTATTTTCAATCCTTTTAAATTATATTTTTTCGGGAAAGTAGTTTTCAAATAAACAACATATCTACCAACAGCATCATCAATTCTAAATGCCCTTCCAATTTTATCAGGTGCTGGAATAAATTTTTCATAGTCATTTTCATTCATTATTTTTTCAATTTTTTCTTCTATTTCATCAGGAAGTTTAAATCCATCTGAAGAGAAAATTTTTATCCCATTGTCATAGTATGGATTATGAGATGCTGAAATTACAACTCCTGCATCTACTCTCATATTTGCAGTTAAAAAAGCTATTCCTGGAGTTGGTAGTGGACCAACAAGGTATGCATTTCCTCCCATTGAGCATATTCCAGATACAAGAGCTGATTCAATCATATAACCTGATAGGCGGGTATCTTTTCCAATTAATATTTTTTGAGATGAACTGTTTCTGAAAATTATTGAAATAGCTCTTCCAAGAGATAAAGCAACTTCACTTGTCATTGGATAACTATTTGCTTTTCCTCTAATACCATCTGTTCCAAAAAGTTTTCTCATTTTCTACCTCTTCTTTTCCTTTGTAAAAATTTTACACTTACCTCCTCTGGCACAACTGCTTCAAGTTTAACATTTTTAGGTAAATTTACATTAATCTTGTAATCTCCATCTTGAACAGATGTTATCTCAATATAAGGTTCAATATCTTTTTTAGTTATGATTTTTTCAAAAATTTTGTTCAAGCTAACTGTTATGTTAACTGTTTTTGGAAAAATTTCTATAGAATAGTTATCAAGGTTTATATCTTTTTTTACTTTAATTTTTACATTTTTAAAAGTTTTTTTCACAATATCTTCTGAAATTACAATTTTTACATTAACATTTTGAGGAGAGATGCTTTTTAGATACTTTAAATTTATCTCAACAGGAACACTGATTTCAAAGCTTTCCTTCTTTCCATTAACATTTATCTCATCTGTGTGAACAATATCCAAATTTTTTAATTCTTTACTTATGCATACAATACTTACAACAGGTGGGGTAACATTTATTGAAGTAATTTTATATCCAGGTTTTACCTTACCAATAATTGTTGGAATAACTGGGACCTGTTTTGTTTCAAGTTTATCTATAACAATTTCCAGCCTTGATGGATTTATAAATTTAACTTTTATCTTTTTTGGAAGTTTTAACATGTGAGGCAAAAGATATATTTCATTTCTCCCTATTTTAACTTTACTTAAATCAACTGGAAAAGATAAATTTTCTTTTGACAGAGTTTTAATTATTGGACTTGGTCCACTTAAAAGCACTGATACTTTTCTTACTGGATTGTTAATTATTACATAATTTTCAGGAACATTTTGGAATTCTATTGGAAATTCAAGAGTTATCTCAGATTTCTGCTGACCTATTACAACATACCAGAAGAATATTGCAAAACCAAGTGCAAGAAGTTTATACTGCCAGTTTTCAAATATTATATCTTTAATTTTTCCCATTATTTTTTCTTAATCCCTTTTGATTCAATTATTAGGTTTTTAAGGACTCTTTTTAAAGAATCTGAATCAAGATTTCTTGTAAGTTTTCCATTTACTGCAACAGAGATATTTCCAGTTTCTTCTGAAACCACTACTGTAACTGCATCAGATTCTTCAGTTATTCCTATTGCAGCTCTGTGGCGTGTTCCAAGTTCTTTGCTTATATCTGGATTGGTGCTTAGAGGAAGAAAACAACCTGCAGCTTTTATTCTTCCCTCTTCAATTAAGACCGCTCCATCATGTAATGGAGTTGCAGGAACAAAAATTGTCTCAAGAAGCTCTTTTGATACAACAGCATCTATTTCATGTCCAATTTCTATTAAGTTTTTAAGTCCAGTTTCCCTTGGAATTAATATTAATGCTCCAATCTTTTTAAAAGATAATGATACGCATGCTTTAACAATTTCATCAATTACACCAATATCTGTCATTGTTTCAGATGATTTCACAAGAATATTTTTCCCAAATCTGCTTAAAGCTACTCTTATATCTTGCTGGAAAAGAATTACAATAATTATAATGATTGACTGAAGAAAATTATTAAGTAGCCAGTTTAAAGTTAGAAGTCCAAATGTGTTAGAAAGTTGATAAAGAATAAAAATAAAAATTAGGCCAATTATTATCTGAGCACTTCTTGTTCCTTTAATAAACAGAAGAATTCTATAGAAAATGAAACTAACAATCAAAATATCACATACATCTGTCCATCTAATAACAGAAATTAGCTCTTTTAAAGATTCAAACATGTTGGTTTCTAATACAATCAGCGACTTTTAAAACTTCATAAGTTTTTTTTACATCATGAACTCTTAAAATTTTTGCACCTTTAATTGAGGAAATTGCTGCAACTGCTAAACTTCCAATGACCCTTTTTTTTGGGTCCTGTTCATTTAAAATTGCTCCAATGAATGATTTTCTACTTGCACCTATTAAAATAGGAAGCCCAAAGGATTTGAATTCACTTAATCTGTTTAAAATTTCAAGATTGTGGTCAAATGTTTTTCCAAATCCTATGCCTGGGTCAATAATTACATTTTGCGTATCTCCTCCATTTTCAGCAATTTTATCTATTGATTTTTTTAA
Source organism: uncultured bacterium (assembly GCA_964593895.1). GTDB lineage: Bacteria > DYJV01 > DYJV01 > DYJV01 > JALVYZ01 > CAZQKL01. The sequence continues at coordinate 10,280 of CAZQKL010000008.1, read as the reverse complement.
ATATTCAAAAATTTCGCTAATTAAATTTTTGTATGTTGGATTTTTCTGCATATTTTCAGGTGTGCCTTTAATATGCATTATTATTACTGGAACTTTTTCATTATTAATTACTTTAACCATTTCTTCATCAAATTGCAGTCCAGAAATATCATTTACTATCCATGCTCCTGCTGAAATTGCTTCTTTTGCAACTTTTGCTTTATATGTATCAATAGATATTGGGATTTCTGGGAATTTTTTGGAAATATTTTCAATTACAGGGATTACTCTTTTTAATTCTTCGTCAAGTGGAACTTTTTTGGCTCCAGGTCTTGTTGATTCTCCACCAACATCAATAAAGTCAGCACCTTCTTCAACCATTTCTTCAACTCTTTTTAAAGCTTTATCAATTGAGAAATATTCTCCTCCGTCAGAAAATGAATCTGGAGTTACATTAAGTATTCCCATTATGTAAGTTTTTTCTTTTTTTAATAAAATTTCTCTATCTTTTGAATAAAGCTTAAATTCTTCTCTGTAATAATTTTCAATTGTTTTTAAAATTTCTTTCCCAAGAGTTTTTAGTCCAAATGGTTGAAGTTTTAATTTAGCAGATAAAAGTCTAAAATGTTTCAAATTTCCTGTTAATATTACATTACAGTAAGGAATAGATAAATCAAGAGCATCTTTTGGGACAACACAATCAGCTCCAAGAGATAACATTTCCTGTTTTAAAATGTTTGCAGCAATATTTTTTAAATTTTTCACTAAAATATTAAAATGAATTCCTTTTTCACTAACCTTTTTTGCTCCAATATCAGTAGGATTTACCATCTCTTTTATTTCATTGTATAATTCCTCTTTTTTACCTAAACTTAAAATTCTACATTCAAACCTCTTTTTTTCCAACTAAATCCTCCCCATTTAAAATTCTATCTATTTCGTCTGAAGTTAATGTCTCTTTTTCAAGAAGTGCTTTTGCCATTCTATGAAGAGCATCAATGTTTTCTATTAATATTTTTTTTGCAGTATCATAGCCATTTTTAACTATTTTCTCTACTTCTTTATCAATTAAAATTGCGGTTCTTTCACTGTAATCTTTATGTCTTATTAATTCTTTTCCAAGAAAAATTTCTTCATTTTTTTCACCAAATGATATTGGACCAAGGGAACTCATTCCCCATTCACATACCATTTTTCTTGCAAGCTGAGTTGCTCTTTCAATATCATTGCCAGCTCCAGTTGTCATATGATTTAAAACAAGTTCTTCTGCAACTCTTCCACCCATAAGTATTGCAATCTGAGTTTCAAGATACTCTTTTGTGTAGGTGTATCTATCATCAACTGGCATCTGTTGAGTTACTCCAAGAGCTCTTCCTCTTGGAATTATTGTAACTTTATGAATTGGGTCTGCATGAGGCAGTTTTTTAGCTACAATTGTGTGACCACTTTCGTGATATGCTGTATTTTTCTTCTCTTCTGGGCTAATAATCATGCTTCTTCTTTCTTTTCCAAGAATTATTTTATCTTTTGCCTCTTCAAAATCTTCCATTTCAATTTTATCTTTTCCCTTTTTTGCAGCAATTAATGCAGCTTCATTTACAATATTTGCTAAATCTGCACCTGAAAATCCAGGTGTGCCTCTTGCAATAATTGATAAATCAACATCTTCTCCAAGAGGTTTATTTCTTGTGTGAACCTTTAAGATACCTTCACGGCCTTTTACATCTGGATTTGGAACATAAACCTGTCTATCAAATCTTCCTGGTCTTAAAAGTGCCGGGTCTAAAACATCTGGTCTGTTTGTTGCAGCAATAATTATAACTCCTTCTTTTGAGTCAAACCCATCCATTTCAACCAATAATTGATTTAAAGTTTGCTCTCTTTCATCATGTCCTCCACCAAGTCCAGCACCTCTATGTCTGCCAACTGCATCAATTTCATCTATAAAAATTATACATGGAGCATTTTTTTTGCCTTGAATGAATAAGTCTCTTACCCTTGCAGCACCAACACCAACAAACATTTCCACAAATTCTGAACCGCTTATACTGAAAAATGGAACATCTGCTTCACCTGCAATTGCTTTTGCTAAAAGAGTTTTTCCAGTTCCTGGAGGACCAATTAAAAGAACTCCTTTTGGAATTTTACCTCCAAGTTTTGTAAATTTTTTTGGGTCTTTTAAAAATTCAATTATTTCCTGAACTTCTTCTTTTGCTTCATCTATGCCAGCAACATCTTTGAATGTTACTTTATTTTCATCTTTTGTTAGTAATTTTGCTCTACTTTTCCCAAAACTGAAAGCTTTCCCTCCACCTGCTGACATTTGCCTCATAAAGAATATCCACACACCTATCAGTAATAACATTGGAAACCAGGAAATTAAAATTGACTGCCATAAAGATGTTTTCTCTTCAGGTTTAACAGTAATTAATACATTATTTTTTTTCAATAACTCAATTAAACTTGGGTCATTAGGAATGTAACATCTATAAAATTTCCCTGTGACAGTTTTCAGTTTTACTTCATTTCCCTGAATTATTACACTTTCAACCTGCTGGGATTTTACAAGATTTAAAAAATCAGTATAGGTAATCTCCCTTGAAACTCCCTTTGGATTATTGAAAGCATTGAAAATCATTATAACAATTAAAATAATTACAAGCCATAGGCTCAAATTTTTGATAAAATCATTATTTGGCATCTGGCCTTTTGGTCTGTTTCCGTTAATTTTAAACCTCCAGATTTTAATTGATAATAAAAATTATCACAGTTCAATAACTAATTCAATAAAATTTTGATTTTTAGGACCTTTTTTGTTGAATTATCAATTTTAAATTTCTCTGAAATTCTAATTGTATAAACTGAAATTATTTCTGAGTTTGCATCTTCAAAAATAAAAAGATTTCTCCTAATTCTAAATGGAATTTTCTGATTGATAAAAAAGTCTTTTAACTTAACATAATCATTCATTCCAAGGGGAATAAACCTATCTCCTTCTCTATAAAATCTCACTTTTATTGGAAATTTTATCTTATCATAATCAAGGAAAATAGCATCTTCTTCCTTAAAATTAATCTCATCTTTTGGGATAATTTTTAAAATAATTTTGTAATCTAAAAAGGTGTATTCTCCAGGTTCATTAATTTTTAATTCTTCTTTTTTCCAACCTACCTCGTCTTTTGTAAAAATAATTATTCCATATTCTTTGAAAATTTTTAAAAAATCTACATAAAATTTTCCTGTTTCTTTTTCAGTTTTTATGAATTTATCAATTTCTGTTAGAAAATTTTTTGAATAAGAAAGATTTAAAATTGTTAAAATATTTTTGTAAATTTCAAATCTAATAAAATCAAAATCCCAAAATTTTGGTAATTTTTTTTTGTTAATTTTTACTGTATCTCTACTAACAAAAATTGCTTTTTCAAAAATATCTTGAATTATAAAATTTAAAACTTCTTCAATTTCCTTTATTTTTCCTTGGTAAAATTTAATTATTGAATTTAAATCAACACTAAATTCCTTTTCTAAAAAAGGAATAAGAATATGTCTTATCTTATTTCTTAAAAAATTTGTATCAAAATTTGATGAATCTTCAACATAAGGTAAATTTTCCTTTTTTATATACTCTTCTATATCATTTTTTGTAAAACATAGAAGTGGTCTAACAATTTTTCCATATTTCAATTTTATTCCTTGAAGAGCAAAAATAGATTTTTTTCTAAAAAAATTTATGAAAAAAGTTTCAACCTGGTCATCTAAATGGTGGGCTGTCGCTATTTTGCTAAAACCGTAATCTTCCGCAATTTCATTTAAAAATCTGTATCTTTCCTCTCTTCCAGTTTCTTCAATACTTTTTTTTCTATGAATTGAGATTTTTTTAATATTTACAGTTCTTGTAAATATTTGAAGGTTATATTTTTTAGCAAATTCAATGCAAAAATTCATATCTCTTTCACTTTCCTCTCCTCTTAAATTATGATTTAGATGGGCAAGGGAAAAGTCATAATTATTTCTTAAAAGTAGATGGGCAAGTGTTACTGAATCTTTTCCTCCAGAAAAAGCTACTAAAATTTTGTCATTTTTTTTTATAAGCCTGTTTTTTTCAATAAAATTTAAAAAAGTTTCTGAATAGTTCATATTGTAACTTTTATACTGAGCTCTTTAAGCTGTTTTTTATCAACTTCAGAAGGAGCACCAGTAAGCAAACAAACAGCTTTTTGAGTTTTTGGAAATGGAATAACATCTCTTATATTGTTTGAATCTGTTAAAAACATCATTAATCTATCAAAACCAATTGCAAGTCCACCATGAGGTGGGGCTCCATATTCAAGTGCATTTAAAAGAAAACCAAATTTTTTTTCCGCTTCTTCTTCTGAAATATTTAATGCTTTAAAAACCTTTGATTGAACATCTTTCCTATGAATTCTTATACTTCCTCCACCAAGCTCAATTCCATTTAAAACAATATCATAAGCTTTTGATTTTACTTTTTCAGGTTCTTTTTCAAGTAAATCTAAATCTTCATCTTTTGGAGATGTAAAAGGATGATGTAGAGCAGTATATCTTTTTTCATCTTCATCCCATTCAAGTAAAGGAAAATCAGTAATCCATACAAATTTATACTCATTTTCATTAATCAAATTCAACCTTTTTGCTATCTCCTTTCTTAAATGGCCTAAAGATTCATTGACAATTTTAGGAGCATCAGCACCAAAAACAACTAAATCACCTGTTTTTAAAGATAATCTCTTCTGAAGTAGTTTTTTTTCATCATCAGAGAAAAATTTTACAATGGGGCTTTGCCATTCATTTTCTAAAATTTTAATCCATGCCATCCCTTTTGCACCATAAATTTTTACAAATTCTGTTAGTTCATCTAAATCTTTTCTTGAAAATTTAGCTCCATCTTCAATCTTTATTGCTTTAATAATCCCTTTATTTTTAATTGCATTTGCAAAAACTTTAAATTGAGTTTTTTCAAAAATATCAGTTACATCATTTAAAAATAATTCAAATCTAATATCTGGTGCATCAAGCCCATATTTTTCAATAGCTTCCTCATAGGTTAAAACTGGAAATTTTTCTGTAAAATCAATTCCCTTAATTTCTTTAAAAATCTTTTTTAAAAGATTTTCAGTTATTTCCATCACATCTTCTTTTTCAACAAAACTCATTTCTAAATCTATCTGAGTAAATTCAGGTTGTCTATCTGCTCTTAAATCCTCATCTCTAAAGCATTTAACAATCTGATAGTATCTATCAAATCCTGAAATCATTAAAATTTGTTTAAAAAGTTGAGGTGATTGTGGAAGTGCGTAAAATTTTCCTGGATTAACTCTACTTGGAACAAGATAATCTCTTGCTCCTTCTGGAGTTGATTTTGTTAAAAATGGAGTTTCTATTTCAATAAAATTGTGGGAGTTTAGAAATTCTCTTATAATTTGTGCAGTTTTATGTCTTAAAATTATATTTTTTTGCATTTTTGGTCTTCTTAAATCAAGATACCTATATGTAAGCCTTAAATTTTCACTAACTTCAACTCTATCTTCAATTACAAATGGAGGAGTTTTAGATTCTGACAGAACATTCACTTTTTTGACAATTACTTCAATCTCGCCAGTTGGAAGTTTTAGGTTAACTGTTCCTTCAGGTCTTGGACTGACCTCTCCTTCAATTGAAATTACATATTCTGCCCTTAATTTATGAGCAATTTCATGGACAGTTTTATTTACCTCTGGATTAAAAACAATCTGAGTTATTCCTGTAATATCTCTTAAGTCAATAAAAACTATTCCCCCATGGTCTCTCCAGTTTTCAACCCATCCACATAATTTTACATTTTCTCCAATATTTTTACTACGCAATTCTCCACAATAATGAGTTCTATATTTTGACATTAAAATCCTCCTCAATTTATTTAAGGAATTGTTAACATATAAATTTTAATCGTCTGTGTCAAGAGGAGAGAATTTTAAGAAATTTTTCATTTTCATTTATCCATTTGAAAATATCGTATAAAATTTCTTTGGAATTAAATTTAGGTGTCCATGATGAGATATCTTTTATTTTCTGATAATTGATGATAAAAATCCTTACATCTCCAGGCCTTGTTTCAGGATTGGAGTAAATTTTTATTCTATTACCTGTAATTTCTTCACACAATTTTGTTGCTTCAAGTAAAGATAGATTGCTAAAATTTCCACCACCAGCGTTAAAAATTTGAAGATTTACTTTATCTATGTTAAATATTTCCCATTCAATTAGTGAGATAACATCTTTAATATGAATTAAATCTCTTACCTGTTTACCTTTTCCGCCAAAACCTATATATGTTAAATCTTTTTTAAAATAATGATGAAGCATCCATAATGTAAAAACTCCCTGGTCAACTTTGCCAAATTGCCAAGGTCCAGCAATTACACTGAATCTGTTTATAACACTTTTAAAACCAAAAATATTTGAATATTCAATTATAAATAGTTCTCCTGCCAATTTTGAAGCTCCATAGAGTGTTTTTGCTCCATCTAAGTTAAAATTTTCTGAAATCCCATTTTTGTAATTATCATCTGTCCAAATAAATCTTGTTTCAGTTTCTGTAAAAGGAATGGCATTTAATTTTTCATAAGGATAAACTCTACTTGTGGAAAGAAATATTAGATTAGATTTTACCTTTTTGCAGAATTCAAGACAATTTATTAATCCATTAAGGTTTGTGTTAACAACATAAAAAGAATTTCCATCAATTCCTGCAAGCGCTGAAGGTTCTGCAGAACATTCTATAAGAAAATTTATATCTTTACTGTAAAATTCGTAAAAATCTTCGCTATTTCTTATATCCCCATGATAAAAATAAATTCCTTTTTCCTTCAAACGAGGTAGATTTAATTCACTTCCTCTTCTTTTAAGATTGTCAAGAACATAGATTTCCCATTCAGGATATTTTTCTTTTAAAAAAATTGCTATATTACTCCCAACAAAACCTGCTCCACCTGTGATTAAAACATTCATATTAACCTCTTTTTAATTAAAAATTGATTATTCCCTTTTTATATAAATAACTTTGATAATCGTAAATTTCGTTTAATATATCAAGAAGAGAATACTTAAAATTCCATTGAGGATAATGATTTTTAAATTTTGAAACATCTGAAATATACCATATATGGTCACCTATTCTATTTTTATCAACATATTCATAATCAAGTTTCTTCCCTGAAATTTCTTCACATAATTCAATTGCTTCTAAAATTGAACAATTTGAAAATCTTGAGCCACCTGCATTGTAAACTTCACCTTCTTTTGGATTTTCATAAAAATGCCAGAACATATTAACTAAATCATAAGAATGAATGTTGTCTCGTACCTGTTTTCCTTTGTATCCATAAATATAGTATTTTTGCCCCCAGATACAACATCTCATTAAGTATGATAAAAATCCATGTAGTCTTGTCCCAGAATGAGCAGGTCCTGTTAAACATCCTCCTCTAAAACACGCTGTTTTTAAATGAAAATATCTTCCATATTCCTGCACAAGAATGTCTGCAGCTACCTTACTTGCTCCAAAAAGTGAATGTAGAGATTGATCAATACTCATGGTTTCGTCTATTCCATTGTAATATCTGTGATTTTTGTCAATTTCGTATCTTTTTTCAAGTTCTATTAAAGGTAATCTATTTGGGGTATCTCCGTAAACTTTGTTAGTAGAAGTAAAAATGAACACTGCGGTAGGACAATATTTTCTGAAATTTTCAAGTAAAATTAAAGTTCCATTAGCATTTACCGTAAAATCTGTATAAGGTTCTTTTGCTGCCCAATCATGAGAAGGTTGAGCTGCAGTGTGAATAATTAAATTAAATTTGAATTTTTTAAAGATTTTTTCAATTTCATTTTCATCCCTTATATCAATATCAAAATGATAGTAATTTTTATATGTTTTAATGAGAAAATTTCTATTCCATAAGGTTGAAGCATCTTTTCCAAAATAGTATTCTCTCATATTATTATCAATTCCCACAACATCAAATCCTTTGTCTATTAAAAATTTTACTGATTCTGAACCAATTAATCCTGCTGAACCTGTAACTAATGCTACTGACATGTTTTACCTCCTTGTTTTTCTTAAATTATTGAATTTATAACATTTATAAGCTTACCACCAATTGCTTCTAAAGAATATTTTTCAATTGCATCATTATAAGCATTTAAAACAAATTCATTTCTCAAATTCTCATTTAATATTAATTCTTTGAGTTTAATTTTAAACTCATCAGCATCTGAATATAAAAATCCATTTATTCCATCCTGAATTATATGCTCTAATTCTCCAATTCTACTTCCTATAACTGCAACTTTTGTTGCCATATATTCAAATACTTTTGTTGGACTTTTAGATTTATTAAAAACAGCTGTAAATTCATTGGAATTATCAAGAGGAGCGAGCCCAATATGAGTTTTATTTAAAATTTCTGGTATTTCATCAGGTTTTTTCTTTTCATGAAAAATTATCTTTTTACCATAATAATCTTTTAAATCTCTTTTAACAATATTTTCTAATATTTTTGCAAATTCCCCAAATATTATTAAATTAAATCTACTTTTTTCAATAACTTCTTTTGGAAGAGCGACATAATTTTCAATGCAGAATTTTAGAGAATTAAAAATGTCAGGAGACCATACATGCCCCATCCAAATTATTTCAACACAACCGTTAACTTTTTTAACTTTTTCTTTAAAATTAAATTTTTCTGTATCAACCCCTGTAACTATGTAATGAGAATTTTTATTAAATCTTTTAAGCATTTCATAAAGGAATTTACTTGCTCCAACACATGCATCACTTTTTTTTGCAAGGTCTTCAAATAATTTATCTGGCTTCATTCCAGAAACAAATTTATGAATATTTTGAAAAGGATGACATGCTAAATCAAAATCATCATAGTCAAATATTATTTTGTTGCCATTTTCTTCTGCAACCAAAAAAGGAGCAATAAAATGGTAACCAGCTTTTTGCACATAAAATATTGCATTTTTTTCTTTTTTTAAAATTTCGTATGCTTTTAGATTTAACTGTAATTTTTCATAATCACTCATATTTTCACATTGACCACCCTGGTCTTGTGCTCCCAATTTATCGTAAAATGATAGCACTTCTGTATTTATTCCATATTTTTTTAATTGTTTGGCAAAATTGTAACATCTGACCCGTGCAGGAGCAAGGTCATATCCATCCTGACAGACAAAAATAACTTTTAAATTCTTTTTATCATAACAAATATTCAGTTTTCCCGCTCTACATCTATCGCACGCTTTTAGCCCCTTTCTTTTTCTATCAAATTCTTCCCATCTTCTATATGCTTCCTTTACAGCAAATTCCAGCTCTTCTTTTGTTAAGTTTTCTCCTCTCATTACAGTGTATCTATTTCCATCATATTTATCCCACTCTTCAGTAAGGAGTAACCCTTTTTCTTTTGCCAATTCAAAATATTTTGTTCCTGGAAATGGAGTTGTTAAAGAAAACTGACATGTATCAGGTGAAAGTTCAATCGCATATTTTATAGTTTTTTCAATAGTTTCTTTAGTTTCACCTGGAAGACCAAAAGTGAAAGTCAAATGAAATTGTAATCCAAGGTCTTTGCACCATTTTACTGCTTGTTCAACTTTTTTTAAATCAAGACCTTTTCCACAAGCATCTACAAGTTCCTGCACTGCAGATTCAACTCCAAATTTTATTGATTTTAATCCAGCTTCTTTCATTGCTTTTAATGTTTCAAAATCTGAAGTATCTGCTCTTGCCATAACTGACCAAGGAATTTTATCCAATCCTCTTTTTTTTATTTCTTCACAGATTTTTAAAATTCTTTCTTTGCCAATGTTAAATGTATCATCATCAAAATAGAATGATTTATATCCGTAAAATTTTACCATTTCTTCTATTTCATCAACAACTTTTACAGGGTCTCTTGTTCTATATTTCCTGCTACTGTATAAAACTTGAGGCCATACACAATATATACAACCAAAAGGACAACCTCTACTTGCATGGATTTGTAAAGATGGAAAAATCATTCCTGCAAAAAGGTCTTCGTAATTATAAACTGGTAAAGTTAATCTTTCAGGATAAGGTAGGCTGTCAATATTAATTAAATCAGTTTTTTGAGAATTTCCTTCAATTTCATCTTTATTATTAAAAAATAAAAATCCTTTTTGATTTATGCTATCAAATTTTTTGTTTTTTTCAAAATATTTTACAATATTTACAAATGCTTCTTCATACTCTCCAATAATTATTCCATCAACACATG
>CAZQKL010000007.1:0-31553 GCA_964593895.1 uncultured bacterium | reverse complement strand
AGAAATATCATCTTTATTTTTTATAAAAAAAGGGGTCAGAATTTCTGTATTTATAACGTTTAAATTGAAATCGTAAGATTGATAAATTGGAATAATTGGTGAATTTGTTTTTAATCCAATTTTAAAAGCACTTACAGGATAATATTTTTTAGTATTAAAAAAATTTATCTCAACTTTTGAAGACCTTCCCAATGGTGAATCAATAGCAATTGCTAAAAATTCATTATTATTTAATTTTTCATAAAGCTTTCTTGGATTTATGTAACCAACAAAAAAAAATTCACCTTTTGTGAAATACTTCATTCCTTCTATTTTATTCCCAATAAAATTTTTAAAAACCTTAGATTCAGCTTCAAAGTAGGGCCATGCAATTGCATTTATTTTTATATTAAATCTATAAGCAATTTTGCATAAACTTTGAAGGAAAAAACCTTCATGAATTAAAACAAAAACTCCTCTTTTATATTTTTTAATAATTTCTTTTAAAAATTCTTCATTTTTAAGATGAACTTTTTTTTCAATAAAATTAATTTCTTTTTTTGCAAGCTTTAACCCAAAGAACTCTTCAAAACTTGAAAGCATAAAAATCTTTTTTGAAATTTTTTCTGCTTTATTTTTGTCAATATTCAAAACTTCTATTAAATTTTTAATAATTTTTTCTACAATTCTTTTTTCCCTTTCAAATATTTTCTCTCCTCTTTTTTTAACAAAATAAAATCCTAATTTTTCTGGTAGTAAATATGCAAAATTTAAACCAATTTTGTAATCTAAAAACTTTTTAAATTCCATCTATTTTTTTAAAAAATTTAAAAGATTTTCTATTTCAGGTGAGATTGCTTTTTTTGAAAAATATTTTGAGATAAAATCTTTACCAGTTTTACTCATTTTTTCCCATAAATTTTTATCTTTGTAAAGTAATATAACCTTTTCTGCAAATTCCTCAGGATTATCTGCAATCAAAAATGGTAAATCTTCTCCTTTACAAAAATTTATAAAACCTTCAGCACCTATAGAAGTTGTAACAACAGGAAGGCCAAAACTTAAGCTCTGACCAATTTTTCCTTTTAAACCTGCTCCATATCTTAAAGGAGATATGAAAACCTTTGATGATTTAAAAATAGGAGTAACATCTGGAACATATCCTAATACTTCAATAGAACTGTCTGCTAACTTTTTAATCTTTGGAGTAGGATTACTCCCAACTATTTTTAATTTTACATCTTTTAACTCTTTTTTAATTACTGGAAATATCTCATTAACAAACCATACCATTGCATCTTCATTTGGGGGATGGATAAAACCACCAATAAACATTAAATCTTTTCTATTATCAAAATCATTTTCTACATCATAAACTTCATGAATATTTGGAATTAGAACCAATTTTTCATCATTAATTCCAAGTTTTGTTAAAATTTTTCTCTCTTCAGGAGTTAAAATAATTATTTTATCACATATATTTGCAAGAGAAAGCTCAATATTTTTTAATCTTTTTGCTTCTTTTACTATTTCTTTATTCTTTTCAACCCTTGCCCTTCTTGCTTCTCTAACAAAATGAAGGTCCACAGTATCATAAATTAATTTTAAATCTGGAAATTTTTCTTTTAAAATTTTAACATATTGTGGTGCAATATGAGGTCTTAAAAGGTATGCAGCATCTAAAAATTTTCCAAATTTCTCAATTTCTTTTGAAAAATCAAGGTTTCCGTAATAAACTTCTACTCCAAGCCTTTGAAGATTTTCAGTATATGGCTGAAATCTTGCAAGATTATCTGGCCAGAAAATGATTTTCCAGCCTAAATTTCTTATAATTTCTATAATTGTAAAAAGTCGTAAAGAGCCTGAATCTTTATCTGGGGTTGGAACATAATGGTCTATAATTAAAATTCTTCCTTTAACATTTCTCTCTTTAGCTATAAAAAGTGGAGTTCCTTGAGGATAATGCTCTTTTAAAAGAATTTGCCTCCATTTTTCTAAAAATTTTTCTCTATTTATTTCTTGATACTTTTTTATTCCACAAGAAGTATCTTTACCACATGATGCACCTTCATAATGAAACAAAATAGAAAATGGATTATACAGGACTTTATAACCTCTTTTTCTAACTTCCATTGCAAGGTCTGTATCTTCATAGTAAGCTGGAACATACCTTTCATCAAATCCACCGATTTCATCAAAAAGCTTTTTTGAAATTGCAATTGAAGCACCAGAACAGTAGTCAACTTCCCTTATATAATTATATTCTGGTTTTTCAGGGTCATCAAATTTTCCAAAATTCCAGCCACCTCCATCATTCCATATAATTGACCCTGCTTCCTGTAATTTTCCATCTGGAAAGATTAATTTTGAACCAACTATTCCTACATCTTGAAAATTTTTATCATTAAAAAGGGAAATCAATTCATTAAGCCAATTATCTGTCACCACAGTGTCATTATTAAGAAAAACTATATAATTTCCTTTGGCAATTTTTCCACCATAATTACATGCTTTTATAAATCCTTTATTTTCATTAAATCTAACATATTTAATCCCTTTAATTTCTTTTAGGTTTCTTTTAGTTTCATCAGTTGATGCATCATCTATGACAATTATTTCATACTTTATTTTTGTTTTCATATTGTTTAAAGATTTTAGGCAATTATAGGTATATAAAAAATTATTGTGAACTGGAATAATTATTGATACATCTGGATTTTCAACTTTCTCAAATTTTAATGGAGAAAATTCTTTTGAAAATTTTGGTAATTCTATTTTTTTATTTTCAGACCTATTACGTTTTAAATAAAAGAAAAATTTGTTTATAAAAGCTCTTGGACCATTTTTCAATAAAAAGTTAAATCCTCTTATTGATAGATTGTAAAATTTTCTTTGAACTGAACCTCTTGGGAAAATTTTTTCAATTAAATTTCTATATTTTGTTACAATTTTCCACCATAATGAATTTTCTATCTCATTAATTTGAAATTTTAAATTAATATTTTCATTTTTCAAAATTTCAATATTTTGTTTCAACTTTTCATTTTCCGTCTGTAAATTTTCATTTTCTTTTAAAATTTTCTCTTTTTCATTTTTTAAAATTTCAATATTTTGCTTTAAATCCTCATTTTCCACCTGCAAGTTCTCATTTTTATTTTCTAAAACCTCAATTTTTTCTTTTAAAAACAAAAAATCTTTTTCTAATTTTAAAAAACCTTCTTTAAGCTCTTTATATTTTTCTTTTAAAAGTAAATTTTCCCCAAATTCATTCATTTTAATAGCTTTAATAACATACTGATATGTTCTAAATTCAGGATTTACTTTTTCAATGTATGAAGTTATCTCTTTTGGATATTTATCCCATAAAGTTTTAAATTCAGTATCTTGAGGAGAAACTTTAACTCTATCAATTTTTACTGGAAATAACCCACATCTTTCCAATAAATCTAAAAAATTAAAAATTGTAAAAAATCTTAAATGAGTAACATCAAGTAGTCCTATACGATTATAATCCCATCTTCCATCAAGTAGTTCAAGAGCTAACGAACCGTGAGAAACATTTGGGATAGATATTAAAAATAACCCATTATTCTTTATAAATTTTAAAAGTTTTTTAACTGTTTTTTCTGGCTCTTTTAAATGCTCAAGAACATCAGCTAAAATTATATAATCAAATTTTTCTCCATTTAGATATTTTTCTAAATCTAAAGTTTCAACATCTCCTATGATTATTTTCTCTGCAAATTTTTCTGCAAATTTTCCAGCAACTTCATCAATCTCTATTCCTGTAACTTTACAATTTAAAACTTTTGTTAAATACTCTGTCATGTAACCAGTATAACAACCAACTTCCAATACTTTTGAATTTTTTGAAATTTCAGATATAATTTTTGAATGAACAGATTCAGGATTGGTTAAATTAAGTTTATAACGATATGTTAAATTTGAAAAGGATAAATCTTTTTGGTGAAATTTCTTCTCATAAAGTTTTTCACCTGCGATATTTTCTGGAAAGTCTATATTATTGAAATTTATTTTATTTGACGCTATTCCTATAACTGTATGAGGTTTATGCGGGTCTCCTTGAAAAAAAATTTTATAAAAATTTAAATCTTTTAAAAATTCCTCAAAAATTTGTGGAGTAAAACGCCAGTAATCATGTGGATGCTCATGAATTGGAAAATCCATAACAGAAGATATAACCAATATTCCATCATCTTTTAAAATTCTTTTTAATTCATTAACTGCAGATATTGGATTTTTTACATGTTCAAGAGTATCAAGACATAAAACCCAGTTTGCAACTTTACTCTTAATTCCAAGGGAATGAACATCCTGAATAGTGTCAACTCCCCTACCCAGACGAATATCAACTCCAATATATTCGCAATTATTGAAAAAAGGCCTTAGGTCAGCATAACCTTCCTGTCCTTCAACCTGATATGAGCCAACTTCAATAATATAATCTTGAGGATTAAATTTTGATGTAAGCCATGAAATGAAATATTTAATGTTATCTCGCACGAACTTCCATTACAATTATTGAGAAAAATAGTCAATATTTATTGGCTAAATTCTTTGTAACCACTGAATGTAAAATATTTTGAACAGCTTTCACGATAACACCATCTCCACCTGCCTGAAATAAATCTATCATGAATATTCAAAATTTCATAATAAAATTTAAACCTATCCTCATAAAAGCTCATCTGATATAAAATATCTTTTCCATTTCCATAAGAAATTAAAACAGGTATTTTACATTTATCACCATTAAAAAAACATCCTTTATATCCATATCCCTCTTTCCAAATATGCAATATTTCTGGATGAGGATAAATTTTATTATCATAATTATCTGAAATTTTCCATTTTCCTTCAAGATTAATAATTGAAATCATTACATTTTGAAGAGTTTGAGCTGAAGATAAATTATCTCCTGCTTTAAGTTGCAAAAAAACTCTACCTTTCATTCCTCTTATTGAAAATGGACCAAATGAAAAATGTTTTATAATTCCTCTTGCTGTAAAATAATCTATATTTGGAGATGAGATTGGAATAAATATTTGAGATAAATATGGGACATATAAATAATAAACATCTGGTTTATAGTCAGGTAAATTTAAAATAAGATATAAATTCTTGGAAGGATTTTTTTCAAAATAATTTTCAAGAATAAAATCTATAAAAAATGGTGATGCATCAGATATTGTATAAAAGTATGAACTTGGTTTATCTTCTCCTTGCTTTTCAATATACGGGAAAATTATTGGTTCGTCAAAATCTCTAACTTGAATTATTACTGGAATAATTTCCTCTTTTTTTGATAATT
The DNA here is from genome assembly GCA_964593895.1 of uncultured bacterium. Taxonomy (GTDB): domain Bacteria; phylum DYJV01; class DYJV01; order DYJV01; family JALVYZ01; genus CAZQKL01. Next base: position 26,242 of record CAZQKL010000007.1, on the reverse strand, counting down.
TATCTTTCAATTTAATATATGAATAGTAAATTCCAACTGGTAATTTTTTCACTAAATTATAGTTTAAATTAACTTCAAGTTTACCTGAAAAAATTCCTGTGGAATTGTCTTTTTTAATTTCCAAATAATCATCATCATAACTTATATCAAAACCATTTATCACACCTTTTATATGAATTTCTTTTGATTTATAAGTCATATTGTCAGAGGAATTATCATATTTTAAAATACTCCAGTAAAGATAATCTGGATTTACATTCATTTTAAAATCATTTAGGTCAAAATTTAAATTAACATTAATATAATCATGAGCAATACTAAATCCATTGCTACAAACAACCTTAATTTGTGCAGAATATGAATTTTTATTCTCTTCAATTTTTAACTCATTCAAATCTAACTTTACTTTAAATGGGGAATTGCAGGAAACAGATGTGTTATCAATTTTAAGCCACATAACATTTGAAACAGCATAACAGCTTATTGTTTTCGGATCATAAGTGCATGTGGTTATATTATCTTGAGTATTAATTTTTGCTGTTTGAAAACCGTAACATCCTACACCAAGAGTAAATTCTTTCTGAAGTTGATTAATTGAATTTATATTTTTTATAGTAAAATTAAGGTCTCCTGGGTCAAGATAAACATATCCCCTTTCTACACATTGAGAAAAAATATAATTTACAGAAAAAAATAGAAAAATTAAAAAAATTAACTTTCTCATCATTTAACTCCTTTTCCTGCAATAATTAAATTATTATTTTTCCAGAAATTATCAAAAATTTCATCTATTCCAGCATTTATTGCAGTTATTAAAAGTTCATAAAAATTTTGATTGCAATAAAAAACATCTGGAGTTGCGTAAAGATGAACCCTATTTGTCCATATTAATCTTCTTGATTTAGCATCATATATATACACCCTTAACCCTAAAACAATTTTAGGATTAAATCCACCATGTGAAGCAAAATATGTAACTAATCCAGCAGTAGCACCCCAGAAAAAAGCATTTTTAAAATCGTAATCAGCATCACCTCCAGTTTTTTTAAAGTATCTTTCTCCATACAAAGGATGACCATTAATTATTAATTTTTTTGAGCCTGGACCATAAGGAGATGTAACATTATACCCTATAACAGCACCAATAGTTGAAGTAGTCAAAATTTCTTGACCTACCCCCCAATTATGAGATTGAGGATTTCCAAAAAATAATCGCGAAATCAATTTTATTGGTGAGTTTATTAATCCAACTTTAAATGGATTAAAACTATCGTCATTTGTAAATGAAAGCTCAGTTATTTCTCCTTTAACAAAATAATCTACATGAAATTTATTACATAGTTTATAAATTTCCTCATCTGAAATGTGGTAATTTTTTAAAATTGAAAAATTTTTTCTCCGCATATCTTCATTAATAATTGATAAAATTTCCTGTTTCATAACTTGAGACCACATTGGATTATTTAACTCTTCTAAAAGAGAAGGAGAAATTTCTTTATTTTTAGTTTCTTCATTTTTTATAAATAAATTCGCTATATCTTGAAAAGGAACAGGAAAAATATTATGAATTATAAATTTATCAGCAATTGCATTATAAATTAATATGTTTGTGCTCCACCATAGATTATCATTTCTATTTGAATATTGCTCAAATGGTAAAATTAAAACTTTTGGATTTTTATGTGAAATTTTTAAATTTTGAACTGAATATGTATCTATAAAAACATTTGTTCCGCAACCAATTATAAAAAATGAAAAAAATAGAATTAAAATTTTCTTCATAACCTCCTCCAAAAACATTTTCTATTTTTATAATAAACAAAATTAATTTTTTCAATTAATTTTTTCCAAATTCAATTCCTCTTGCACATGTGAATATAATTTTACTTTATCAATTATTAATTTTCCCTTTTTGCATACAAAATTTATCTTAATATTCTGTTTATAGGCTAACTTTATACAATAATTTTTATAAAAATTTGTTAAATAAATTCTTTTCCCATTAACAATCAACTCATTATCTTTATCTAATCCAATACCTTCATAGCAGAGATAAATTTTATACTTAGGAGAAAAAAGTCCAATTTTTAAATTTTTTTCAGGAATAAATTGAGAAATTTCTCCACCTGAAGATATTAAAATTTTTTTATCATTTTTAAAATAGATAACACTTACTTTGCCACTTTTTTCCCACCCATCTAAACCATTTTCAAAAAAACCATTGTAAACTACGCTACATTCATGTCTACGAGTATTCCATAGTGCGAATCCTATTGTATTACTTTTTAAAACTTTAATAGCTTTTTTATAAAAAAATGATAAATCTCCAGGATAAATAATTGTTTTTCCAAAATTTAAAGGTGAATTATCATAAAAATTGAACTGGTCAATAAAAATTTTTCTTTTTCCAATATTATTTTTCACATAATTTAATAAAAATTTTAATCTTTCTAAAGCCTTTTCTCCTGAAATATAGTTAAAATTATTTTTCGCTCCCCAAAATGGTGCATAATAAATAGTTACGACTTTTAATTTCATATTGAAAAAATCTTTATGCTCAAACCATTTTATTAGTTTCCCGTCTCTATAAATAGGGTCTTTATCTATTCTTATCTCAAAACTTAAATCTGGAAATACATCCTTTGCAGAATTAAAAATTCTCTCTATTATTATCTTATCCCAGAACTTTAAAAAATTTTCAAATTCTGGTGTGTTAATCTTTGGAACTGGATAAGGGTATCCAATTAATTTAGCAATCTTTTTTCTATCTTTCTGAGTCTGTAATCTACATACATTAATAAATCCCCAAAAATCTTCCCAAGTTAAAAACCCAAAAAGAAAATTTTTGTATTTTGAAGATATTTCATAAATCTTTTTTAAATAAATCTTCCAGGCTTTTAAAACATTTTTATCATAATAAAGCATAAAAAATCTTCTGCTACAGCTTATATCGTATTTAGGAAATAAATCCCATGTGTAACTTAATCTTAAAATTACTTTAAAATTAAATTTCTCAGCTTCTTTTAATAAAAAATTTAATTTATCTAATGCAAATTTATTAAAAAAATAAGGTTTATAAATATATAGTTGAAACTCCACCCATGGAACAACAAGAATAATTGTATTAAATCCTCTCTTTTTAAAATAATTAAAATCAGTCTCAACATTTTTTAGTTCAATACTATCCCAGAAATTAAAAGGCCCAGCATTTCCCCAGTAATGAACTCCTTTTATGAAAAATTCAGCTTTTAATAAAGTTCCAAAATGAAAAATTATTAAAAATATTATAATTTTTTTAACCATAAACTTCCTCCACCAAACCATTTAACATTATTGAACATTTTTCTGTAAATATTTTCATACTTAGATTTTAATTTTTCTGGTAGTGGTAATTTTTCTTTAATTATTTCAGGATATTTAAAACCCAATAAGCTATTTGAAATTAAAATTTTATAGTTTTTATTTTCCATTAGAAATGCTCCAACAATGTATTGTTCATTCCAAAATCTTAATTCTTCTTTTATCCATGAAATTGGATAATCTAAAGGCAAAAAAATATCATGAAAGTGAATAATTACTCCTTTTTTTAAAACAGGAAAAACCTCAAAAATTAAAAATAAAACATCATTTTGAGACTTTACAGTATGGGAACTATCAATAAAAAGGATGTCATTGCTATCTAATCTTTTAAAAAAATCTATATCAATATTTTCAACTCTGTCTTTAATAAAATAATTTACTCCAGTTATTTCTTGATAATATGGGTCAATGCATGTTAGATTAATTTTTTTATTTCCAGCAATTAAAAACAATTTAGTTGTATTACCTGAACCTATTTCAATAATTTTTTTAGGTTTAAATTCTCTAATAATTGAATAACAGATGAACGCATCTAATCCTTCAAAAGTTCCATTTTCAATATTAAATTCGTTTATGAGCAAGCTCCATTCTTTTTCATATTTTTTATGTAAGTAATTAAAAAATTTTAAATTTTCTTTTTCATCAAATCCAAAAATTTTATAGTTGTATATTTTCTGATTTTTTATAAATCTTGTATCTGGAATTGGGGAATAAAAATGATTATGTAAAATGTGTAAACCTAATTCTTGAAAAAAAGGAAATAGGTCTTTTTGAAAATCTTTTAATAATTCTACAAATTTTTCAAAAATTTTTTTTATATTATCCATTTATAATTGACAAAACTCATTCCATATGCTTTTGTTTCATAATCAATCTTAAATGGTTTTGATTTTCCAATATCATAAACATGCATCCCAGATTCATCAAAGATTAATCCATATACCATATACTCTCCAGGCAAAAAATTAATTTCCAACAATTTTAGTGAAACTATTTTATTATCATCAAGCTCAATCTCTTTTAAACCTTCAAGATGAGTTCCCATTCCAAAAGCAAGAACTTCATCATATCTTATCAATCCAAGCCCAATATGTCCTTTTATTTTTTTATTAGTGAGGTTTCCAATTTTTATGTTAAGTTTTACTGTTTCTCCATAGGAAAATAAATCTTTTCTATTTCCCTTTTCATCTTCCTGCCACAATTCTTTTATAAAAATTAATTTTTCCTCTGAAATATTTTCTTGTTTATCCTTTTCTTTATTTGCAATATAATTCTGATATTTCTGAATAGCATCTTTTATTCTACCATCAAATTTAATCTCTCCTCTGTGAATCCAAACACCTCTTGAACAAAGCTCTTGCAATTGATAAAAATTGTGAGAACAAAATAAAATAGTTTTTCCAGATTTGCAAAAGCTCATCATTTTATCAATACTTTTTTTCTGAAAATGCTGGTCTCCAACACTTAAAGCTTCATCAACTATTAAAATATCAGGGTCTATTGCTGTTGCAATTGAAAATGCTAACCTTACATACATTCCTGAAGAATAAGTTTTTATAGGCTGGTCAATAAAATCTTCAAGTTCCGCAAATTCAATAATTTCTTTTTCTTTTCTTTTTATTGCCTCTTTTCTTAAGCCAAGTAATGTTCCGTTAATGTATATATTCTGTCTTCCTGTAAATTCAGGATGAAAACCTGCTCCAAGCTCTAATAAAGCTGAAAGTTTTCCATTTACTTCTACCTCTCCTTGAGTTGGATTTAAAATTTTTGCAATTATTTTTAAAAGAGTTGTTTTTCCTGCACCATTTTCTCCTATAATTCCAACAATTTCACCATGCTTTACTGTTAAATTTATATCTTTTAAAGCAACAAATTCTCTATGATATTTTTTTTTGAAAAATATCTCTTTTAATCTGTCAATTGGATTGGAATAAATTTTGTAAACTTTTGAAATATTTTTTAATTTAACTGCTATCATTTTTATAATACATCTGAAAAATTTAATTTTAATTTCTGAAAAATAAAATTTCCTAAATAATACAAAAATAAACTCCAAAAAATAGATAAAAACACATGATAATAATTAAAATTCACATTTAAAATTACAGATCTAAATACTGAAATAAAAGAATTTAAAGGATTTATATACAATACAAATTTCAATCTATCTGGAATCATATATCCTGGATAAATTATTGGAGTTGAATAAAACCACACAAAAAGTAAAATATTAATTAAATGCTGAATATCTCTAATAAACACTGAAATTGATGAAAAAATTAATACAAATCCATAAACAAACATAAAGAAAATAATTATTATAAAAGGCAAAAAAAACCAATTAATATTTAAAAAACCTCTAAAAATTAAAAAAATAAGAAACAAACCTAATCCTATTCCATTTATAAAAAAAGACTGTAAAACTGCCACAATGGGTAAAATTTCAGTTGGAAAGGCAACTTTTGTAATTAAATTTGCATTTTCAATAATTATTGAAATACCTCTAAACACTGCTTCTGAAAAGATTAACCATAAAAACATTCCTGAAAGAAGAAAAATTAAAAAGCTTTGGGTTCCTGTAAATTTCATGTTTAATTTTATCTTTAAAATTACTGAAAATAAAAGCGTATAAATAATAATTTGAGATAGGGGATTAAGAATTAACCATAATTTTCCACCAGCTGAACCTACAAATTTTTGATTTATTTCTCTTGAAAAAAACTCTTTTAATATAAACCCGTAATTTTTACAAATTTTAATCAAGTTCATCTTAATATCTTAATTAATGGTATAAAAAAACTAATTAAAATTAATGGTGGATAAAAAAGTTTATATTCAATTGTATCTTTCATAAAAAAATCTTTTGTTAAATTATAAATTAAAATTGCAGGAATTATTAGATTAAATGAGATAGTATGCCTTAGTAAAAAAATCAATAAAATATGAACAAGAATTATTTCCATTGGGTTGTATATAAAAAGGTCAAATTTTCTTTTTTGGATTAATTTAATTACATTTAAAATTAAAGCTAAAAATCCAATAATTTGCAAGATTAAATAATTAAATTGGAAAATTTTATAGCATAAAAATAGATATAACCAGAAAATTGTGAAATTTGAAAAGATTCTGGTAGTATCATCACCAAAATGGAAATAGTTATTTAAAATCAATATGAAAACAAAAAGCAAAAATTGGAGATAAAATGTATAACTCCAGGAAATTTTCAAATATGAAAATGTCAAAATTGTAAAAACAAAAAGCATAATAAAAAAGTCAATCTTTTTAATTTGAATATTATCTTTATCTCCTAAAACAATTTTTCTGAATTTTTCACGTAAATTTTTATTTTTTATTTTAATTTTTTCTTTTAAATTTTTCCCATTTCCAAATCTTAAATAGATTAAAATTAAATCAAAAATTAAAATGATTAAAACATAAATAACAAAAACATCAATTGAATATTTAAGAACTGTTATTACCGCAAAAATAGAAGTCAAAAATCCTAAAATCATTAACACTTCTCTTTCTGTAAATCCAAGCTCCAATAAATCGTGGTGAATATGATTTTTATCAGCTTTAAATATTGATTTTTTTAATTTAAATCTTTTTGCAGAAACAACAAAAACATCAAAAACAGGTATTAAAATCAATGTTAATGGAACAAAAATTGAGTATGTTACAAACATCTTTGAAGCAATACTCATACTGTAAGATGCAATTAAAAAACCTAATAGTAATGCTCCATTATCACCTAAAAATATTTTTGCTGGAGGTAAATTATATTTTAATAAACCTAATAAGGAACCTAAAATTACAAAAAGAAGATAATAACCTCCAATAGTTTTTCCTGATGCAAAAATTATAAAACATGTAAATGTAATTGTTGCTATTAAAAGGGCAAGTCCATCAATTCCATCAATTAAATTGATTGCATTGATAATAATTATCATCCAAAAAATATTTATTAAAAAATCAATTAAAAAGATGTTACTTATGTGAATCCACAAAGGCTGAATTTTTTTATTCAATAAAAAGAATACAACAATTATTATCTGAAATATAAGTTTAATAATTGCTGGTAAATTTAACTTATCATCAATAATTCCCAATAAAAAAACAAAAAAAGAAAACAGAGAAATAATAATTACCACAGGCTCAATTTCTACAAAAAAAAGCCCTAAAAAAATTGAGGTTATAATTATTACTCCACCAGTAAAAGGTATATTTTTTTTATGAAGTTTTCTTTCATTTGGAATATCATAAAAACCTATTTGATTTGAAATAAAAATTAAAAAAGGAGTTAACACAATAGAAAAAAGGGTAAATAGTAAAATTAAAAAACCTTCTTTCATTTTGCTTTTCGCAAAAGCATTAAGAAAGGATTTTCAACAGGTTGCGTGCTCTTATTCCTATTTTGTTTTGCTGCTTTTCTCAATAATTCAATAAATGGATTTATTGGTCTATGTGAAGTTCTTTTTGGTTTTGTGACTTTACTTTTTACTACTTGAGGTACTTGAGGTTTTCTTTGGTTTTTATGAGATGGTTTATTTAAAAATTTTACGGGTGTAATTTCTCTTTTTTGAGTTGCTATTTTTTGAGGTTTACTTGAAATTATTAATGGACCTTGAGAATTTTTCTGCGAAATTTTTGGTCTGTCAGCTTTAGGTTCTTCAAAAACATCTAATTTTACAATATTTTCACCTTTTTTAAAAATTGCTGAATTATTATCAATTCCAATAAATTTAATCCCATCAACTTCCTCATTGAGATTTAGCACAATATATCCTCTTTTATTTAATTTATCTTTAATTTTTGGAGTTAATCTTTTTGGCTTTAGTAAAACTTTTTTTACTTTTCCTGTGTTTATAATACCATACAGAATAAAATCTGGAGCGGGACTGCTTTTTTGTGAACTATTTTTTTTATTTTCAAGAATGGATGGGTCAAAAAGATTTTTTATGCCATTTATATCAGCATGTAAAATAAATACTTGTAAAATTAAAATCATAAAAACTAAAATCTTTTTCATTTCATACCCCTAATTTTAAAAGCATTATTTTTTTGATTTAAAAGCAATTCTTTTATTTCAGCAACCTTTTCTAAAAATTCTGCATTCATTTTTTTAGCTTCATTAACATTTCTTACAACTCTTGGAGTAATGGCAATTAACAACTCTGTCTTTGTGTATTTTTTCTTTTTTCCACCAAATAAAAATCCAATACCTGGAATTCTTCTTAATCCAGGCACACCTGAAGCACTTTCATCATTTTTATTTTCTAAAAGTCCTCCAATAATTATTGTTTGACCATCTTTAACAACTAAAGTAGTTTCAGCCCTTCTTTTTAAAAATATTGGTGAATCTATTCCTGAAATAGTATTACTTTTTGCTTCAGAAACTTCCTGAACAATATCAAGTCTTACCAATCCTCCTGAATTTATTTTAGGTTTAACTTTTAAAATTATACCTGTATTTCTGTATTGAACTGTATTTGTAATATTACCTTCACTATTAACATTTGTAACAGATTGTGTAATAATTGGGACATCTTGACCAACTTCTATTTTTGCTTCATGATTGTCTATTGCTAAAATACTTGGAGCTGATAAAATATTAATTTTAGAATGGTCTTCAATTGCTGTTAAAAGTCCCCTTAAAGCATTTTCACTATCAAAAATGCCATAGGAGAAGCCTAAAATTCCTGTTCCTAATGAGTATTTAGCTTTTGACGAAACTCCATTATTTAAAACCATATTTGCTTTGTAGGTATTTCCACCAATATTTAATCCTTTATTTCTTAAATACCATTCAATTCCATATTCATAACCTTTTTCATAAGATATTTCAGCAATGAGCATATTTATTAAAACTTCTCTTGGAACTGTATCTATTTCTCTTAAAATTTTGTAAATTTTAGCATAATCCTCAGGAGTTGCCTTAATAATTATTGTATTATTTGTTTTATCAGGAATAATTTTAACTGGTCCTTTTAAAGATGTATCACTTATGGTTGTTCCTCTTACAATTACCTTTCCCTTAACATTGTAAGAGCTTCTTCCAGAACCAAATATTTGTGTTAAAATATTTGCAACATCAGTTGCTTCACCATTCTCAACTTTATACACATAAATCTTTGTTTGATTAACATTTCCTGGAGTGTCAAGTTCATTTAGCCAGCTAATAATTAAATTTAGAAATTCAATATTTCTTGAAATTAATAGCAAACTTCCATTTGATTTTATTGGATAAACAAAAATATCTCTTCTAATTCCAGCTTTTGCAAATAATGAAGGAGAATTTATTACATTTTTAACAATTTGATAAAGTTCATCAGGGTTGAAATACTTTGGTTTAAAAACTAAAAATTTTACCCCTTTAAAAACATCTGAATCAACTATTTTCAAAATTTTTCTAATAACTTTAATATTTTCGTTTCTATCAACTATTATTAATGAATTTGAAGGCACAACAGAAATTGCAACAGCATTATCTGTTAAAAATGGTCGTATGTTGTTAATCATGTTGTAACAATACGTATTTTGAAGTTTAATTATTTCTATTCCGTAAATTGTATTTGAATGGAGTAAAATATTTTTGCTCATTTTATTTTTGTAAATAACTTTAACCATGTTGTTTTCAACAATTAGCGAGATATTCATTATATCAAGGGCTCTTGAAAGAAGATTTAATAATTCTGCCTCTGTATATGAGCCATCAATATATAAAGAAATTTTTTTCCTTATAGAAGAATCAATAACAAAATTTTTATGAAGAACATCTCCCAATAAATTGCTTATAAGTTCATAAATATCAACATTATCAAAGCTTAATGTTATTTTATACTTCTTTTTATTTTTCTTTACTGTTGAATGAGGCGCAATATAAACCTTTTCAGAAACTTTTGATTTAACTTCTTTTTGGGAAATTATCTGCTTTTTAACCTCTTTTTTTACAACCACAGGTGGTTTATTTAGCTGTTCATTTTCATTATTTGAAACTCTATTTTCAATTACTGGTTTTTCTCTTTTAACTAATTTTCCTTTTTGAGCACAACTTGAAAAAATAAACATAAAGGCTAAAAAGATTAATAGCAATCTATAAATTTTCATTAAGTTCCTCCCTTAATTTCTTTTAAATAGATTGTTTCAAAGATTATTCTTGTGCTAATTTTATTCTCACCTCTAATGCGATAATAGTAAACATAAAGTTGGGGAATTTTAATTAAATAATTATTTCTATCAACAAAATCTATTATGTCAACTAAATCTGAAAAATATATAATTGAGTTCACTTCAAATTTGCATCTGTAAAAAAAATTCTCATCAATAATTCTTAATTGCCTGTAATTTCTGATTTCAATATTCTTTTTCTGATAATAATCAAAAATATATTTTTGAAGTAGGTCAAGGGTCTCATTTGGAGAATTTGCTTTAAATAATCTATTTTTCAAATCTTTTATCTTTTTTTCCTCTATCTTTATTTGAGCTTTTAAAGATTTTAATGTGTTTAACTTGGCTCTAAATTTTTTATTTAAAATTTTAAGATTACTAATTTCATCTTGATAAAATTTTGCTCTATTATAGTTTTGATAATAATTTTTTTTAAATAAAAAAAGTGTTGCGACAACGGATAAAATTAAAATGTATAATTTCAGTCTTTCATTCATTTTTTATTCTTGCCTCAATTCTAAAACTTTCAAATCCCCTGCTATCCCTTGTAATATTGCTTACAATCTTTGGATTTTCAATGTATGGAATTTTTTTTAAAACCTCAATCAACTTTATAGCAGAATCAGTTTTTCCGGAAAATCTAACAATATTACCGTAAACTCTAAAACTTCTTATATATAAAATTTTTACTTTTTTTGATAAAATTCTAAAAAAATCAAGATATGGGAATTGATTTTTTGTATATTTTTGAATTGCAGAGTTTACTTTTTTCAACTTTTCTAAAGTCTTTTCAGCTTTTAAAACAGGTTTAACTTTTGATTTTAATATTTTATTTTCATTTTTTATTAATTCAAAATTTTTTTTAAATTTTAGCTCATAATATTTTGAAAATGAGAAAATTACTGCATTTAAAATAAAAATAAAAATTAAAAAAGGGATAAATATTTTTTCAATAATTTCAAAGCTTTTGTTTTTCTTAACAAAATTTACCTTTATTTCTGAAATCTTAGGAATTGTTAAATTTAATAATTCCTCTTTATTGACTTCCTTTATTTCACCTTCAAATTTTAAAATTTCCTTAAAATTTTCCAAATCTTTTTTATTAAAAGTAAAAATTTTGTCATCTTTCCTACATGTTATAAAATCTGAAATTTGGTAACAATTAAATTTTATAAATTCAAAAATTGGAGATATAAATTTACATTTTTCCATAACCTTTAATTCAAAAAATTTATCAATAAATTCTTCAGCTTTTTCAGACAAATAATAAACATTGGCTTTAAATCCCTGTTCAATTTTAATAAGGTCAATATAGAAATATGTTGGATTGTAATTGGAATTATGATTTAAATATAAAAAATGATTTTCAGCAGCTTTTTTTGCATCATTATACTTTTTTACATTTACATTAAAGGTCAAATTATACACATGCCAGTCCGCTATTACTATTCCAAATTGCTTTTTAATTAATTGAGGTTCAATCTCCTCTAAATTTACCTTTTTATCATTAAAATATATTTCATCTTGGTCAAAAAAAAGAAAATAATCCATACTAAATTTTTCCCCAATCTAAAATTCTAAATCCTTTTGAAGTGTTATAAAAAAAAACAAGATATTCATTTTTATTAATTTTCAAATAAAATCTATAGACATTTTTCCCGTAAATTGTAAAAATTTCAATTAATTTTTTAAAAACATTTTCATTTACATCTTTCACATATTTAAGTTCAAAAATAGATGAAAAATTGCCATTTTTTGGCAAATATCCAAGATTTTTATATTCATCTTTTTCTGCACCATGAGCTCTTACATAATTATCTTTATCTCTCCAGTCAAGTATTTTATCTGAAATACTGTCAAGAAATTCGTAAGGGAAATCATCCTTTAATTTTTCAAAAACTACCTGCTTTATTTTAAAATCTGAACTTGTGTTTAAATTAACTTTATCTTTTTCAGATTCAACTTTTATTAGATATTTTTTATCATCTATTTTTAAAAAATTAGGCTTTTTGTAAAATTCAAAAAAACCATTATCAAAAAAAGAATCATAAAGCTCTCTTTTCTTTATTAAATTTGATACTACATCTGTAATTAAAAGAATTTTATTTTTAATCTCTTCTTTTTTAACTTCATTATTCACAAGTAATAACGTCATTTTGGAGTAAAATAATGCTCTAAAAACAAGAAAAAAAAGAAGTGAAATTAAAATTAACAGATAAATTACTATTGAGCCTCTTTCATCAAATTCTAAATATTTTTTCCTCATCTATCATTCCAGATTTTATCTTAATTTTTAAAAAAACAGGTTTTGTAAAAATTTCATCTTTAAAAGTTATGTTTTCATCTTCATAAAAACCGTAACTAAATTTCAGAGTAACATTATCAAATATGAAACATTTTCCTGTATTTTTTAATACATAAGGCTCAACTATATCTTCATATGATTGAATTATTACATAACATACATTGAGTGTATTATCCTTATAAAAAAATCCAAGTTCTGTTATCCCTGGAATGTGCATTGCATTATCTTCTGTAAAATATATAAGAGAATTTTTCTTACCTTTAAAAAAAAACCTTCCTCCAAATTTTATCTTTTTTAAACTTTTCCCAATAATTCCACTAATGTAAATATACTTTTGCAAATCACCATACAACTTTTCAGTTTTATTCCATCCTAAAATTATCGTCCTGTAGCTAAATGTTATTGCTAAAATTATTAAAAGTGAGATAAAAAAACTAACAAGTAGTTCAATTAATGTAAAACCTTTTTTATTTATGTTCATAAAATGTAAATTCACTATTTGAATTTAAATCTTTAATTTGAATTTTAAAGAAATTTTCATCTTCCAATCGGAAATTATCATTTATAAGCACATTAATATGTGTTTTTTTTACCTCAAAATTTGAAAAAATCTCTTTTCCTTCATCCATATTTTTTATTTTTTTAAAATTTAACAAATAAAAGTTATTAATTCTATTCAAATCTTCAAGTTTTAAAATTGCTTTTTTTGAATTTCTAAATCCCTGGCTAAATCCCCAATAAATGGTTGCCATTGAAATTGCAAATATAACAAGTGCTATTAATACTTCAATTAATGTAAATCCATTACGTTTCATCTTTTAATATAACTTTTGTGGAAAATTTATTTATTATCATCTTTTTTTTAAATTTTTTTGAAATTATGTTTAGATTTGCTCCAGAAGATGTTCCATCAGGATAAAAAATAATTAAATATTTTCCATTTTCTTCAAAAATTTTCTCTGCGGTAATTGTAATGTCTTCTGGAATATGAATTTTTTTTTTACCATAAATTATATCTCTTGTATCACCATCAATTATTATTCTACCAACCTTATTTTCAACAATACTCTGAACCTTTACATTTTCAATTAATTTTACAAATTTCTCCAAAAATTGTTCATCTTTATTTAAATTTTTATTTATTGTAACATTCAAAAAAACAAGTGATGAACCAAGAGCAATTAAAAATAAAACAACAAGAAGTTCAATTAATGTAAAACCATTTTTATAACCCAACATTATTTATTCCAAAAATAGCATTTAACATTGATATAACAATTGTTCCAATGAAAAAACCTGCAAGTAAAACCGCAACTGGTTCTAAAAGAGTAAGATAAAACTTTATCTTATCCCTGATCTGTCTATTTAAATCTTCTGCAATGTTTTCCAAAATAACCTCAAGTTTTCCAGTGGTTTCAGATAGAGAAATTAAATTAACAATAGGCTCTGGAAAAATTATCTCATTTCTCATAAGATAACTTAACTTTTTTCCCTGTTTAATTTTTCTCGCAATATTCCTTATTGCATTTTTTAACTCAGTTAAAAAAACAACCTTTTCGCAAATTATTAATGAGGAAATAATTGAATTTCCACCTTTTAATAATATTGATAATGTTCTAAAAAATCTGTATAAATCACTTAAATGAACAATTTTCCCAATAATTGGAAAATTTAAAATTGCATTATTAAGCGAGTTTCTAAACCAATCTTTTTTTATAAAATAGTTAAAAGCAATAATTGAAATTAAAATTATGGAAATAATTGATATCCAGTAATTTCTTAAAAAATCTCCACTTACAAGTAAGATTTTCATTAAAAATGGAGGTTCTAAATTTAGGTCTGTAAAAATCTGACCAAACCTTGGAATTACAATAATTACAAGTAAAATTGTTGCTATTAATCCTGTGAAAAAAAGAATTGCAGGATAAGTTAAGGAAGAGATTATATATTTTTTTGTCTCTTCTGTCTGAAGTAAATAATTATAAATTTCACCAATTGCTCCTTCAAGATTTCCACTTTTTTCTCCAGATTCAACTAAATTTGCGTAAATTGAACTAAAATATTCAGGGTTTTCCCTTAAAGCTTGAGAAAAAGATTTACCACTTTTAATTGCATTTATAATTCTATTAACAACATTTTTAAAATTTTCATCCTCAATATAATTGTATGTCATTAAAAGAGCTTTTGATAGCTCAACTTTATACTTTAGAAAATTTAAAAGATATTCAGTAAATTCAAGAACAAGTTTTTTTTTAGATTTTAATGAAGGGAAAATACTTTTTCTTTTTTTCTCCTCAACATTTATAGGAACTAAATTTTCTTTCTGTAATTTTAAAATCACATCTTTCTTTGTGTCAGCATAAATCTCTCCACTTTTAACAATTCCTGAATTTATCTCAACCGCTTTATAAAAAAACTTTTTCATCTCTGAACCACTCTTAAAACTTCCTCTATTGTTGTAATTCCAGCTAAAACTTTTTTCATTCCATCTTGCTTCATTGTAACAAAATTATTTTTCAAATAATCTTTTAACATCTGACTACTTTCAAACTCTTCTCCAAGTAAAATTCTTTTAAAAGCATCTGTATTTTCAAGAATTTCATAAATTGCAATCCTTCCTCTGTATCCAGTATATGCACATTTTTTGCATCCCTCACCTTTAAAAAGATAATCTGGAATTTCATTAATTCCAAGTTCCTGCTTTAAAATAATCTTATCCCTGTCAGTTAATTTATACTCTTTTTTACAATGTGGACATATTTTTCTTACAAGTCTCTGTGCCATAGATGCTAAAACAGCTGAAGATAGTAAAAACTTTTCAATTTCAAGGTCCATTAACCTTGAAAAAGCTCCAATTGCATCATTTGTGTGAAGAGTTGAAAAAACAAGATGACCTGTTAATGCTGACTGAATAGCAATTTTTGCTGTTTCAGAGTCTCTAATTTCTCCAATTAATATTACATCAGGGTCTTGCCTTAAAATTGACCTTAAAATATTTGCAAAAGTTAGCCCAATTTCAGGTTTTACCTGAATTTGATTTATCCCTTCAATCTGATATTCAACAGGGTCTTCAACGGTTATTATTTTCTTATCAGGAGTGTTTATATCGTTTAAAGCTGCATATAATGTTGTTGTTTTACCACTTCCAGTTGGACCTGTAACTAAAATCAATCCATAAGGTTTTCTTATTAGATTTCTAAAAATTTTTAAATGCTCCTGGTTCATTCCAAGAGCTTCAAGATTTAAAAGAGATTTTTCTTTACTTAACAATCTTAAAACAATACTTTCACCAAAAATTGTTGGAACTGATGAAACTCTTATATCAAGATTTTCCTTTTCATCCTGAATTATTATTCTTCCATCCTGAGGAATTCTATTTTCTGCAATATTCATATTTGCAATTAATTTTATTCTTGAAGTTATTGCAGGTTGGACTTTTTTTGATAACCTATCAATTTCATGCAGAATTCCATCAATTCTAAACCTTACAATGAAATTTTTCTTTGTTGGTTCAAAATGAATATCTGATGCGCCAGTTTCTTTTGCATAATTTATGTAATTATTTACAAGCCTAATTATTGGAGCTTCCTGAGCTATATCTTCAAGGTTTTCAAGTTGTAAAAATGAATCAACATCTATTTCCTCATCAGTTCCTTTATAATCAAGCTGAGCTTCATACCATTTATAAAGGATTCTTTCTATTTCATCTCTATCATAAATATGAGTTACAATTTTTTTATTTATTGTTCTACTTAATGTTGATATCGCACTTAAATCTACATCTTCAGGGACAAGAACCTTTAAATAATCTTCCTTTTCTTCAATGGGCAAAATACAGAATTCTTTTAAAAAATTTGTATTAACATTTTCAATTATAAATGGCTTTTCTGGAATCTGAATCATTTTACTCCCAGCTTACTATATCTTTATTCTCCCCTTCTCCCCCTTCTTTACCATCAGCTCCAAGTGAATAAAGGTCATATTTTCCATGCTCGCCAGGACATTTGTAAATATAAGGATGTCCCCATGGATCTTTTGGAATTTTTGTTTTTGGTAAATATGGTCCTTTCCATTTATCTTCAGGAACATCAGGTGGCCTCTTAATTAATGCCTCAAGTCCCTCCTCTGTTGTTGGATATCTTCCTACATCAAGATAGAAAGCATCAAGAGCACTTCCAAGTAGTTCAATCTGAGCTTTTGCTGTTTTTACTTTTGATTCACCAATTTTACTGAAAAATTTTGGAGCAACAAGAGAAACAAGTAATCCCAATATTACCATTACAACAAGAAGCTCAATTAAGGTAAATCCTTTATCTTTCCTTTCTCTTTTCATATTATTCTCCTATGAAAATTTTAAATATTTTACAATTTGCAAAATTAAATATCAAGTTTATTTTTTTTAATTATTTATGAAGGACTTCAAAAGCTCTTGCAAATGGGAAATTATTGTAGGCTTCTCTAAAGTATCTTCTATCTATGTTTCCTAAAATAAACTGCTGGTTAAAATTAGATTCAAAAAGTCTTTTATTTAAAAGCAAAACCTGAAAAATCTGTCTATTCTTCATTAAAATTTCAACAAATAAGTTACTTTTGTAAGGATATGTTTTTTTACTAAAAATATAGCCATTATTCACCATTATAATTTGTTTTAAATTAACTTTTCTGTTTCCTTCAAGTTCAAGAACTCCATCTTTTAAATTTACATTTATTCCACTACAATACAATTTTTCATTCTGAAATTTATAACAACTTAAAATCTGATAGTAATCTGGTGAACTTTTTTTTGTTTTAAAATTCCAATTTCCAAAATAAGAAATTGCTCCATATTTTGGTATCATATCTTGAGTATATAAAATGTAAATGTGATGATTTAGTGGAATTTTACCATTTTTATAATCAAAAACCTCATGAAGTAAAAAAGATGGGCTTTTATTATCCTCTATGATTTTTTTTATTTTTTTAAATCCAAAATCTTCAAGATACGAAATTAAATTGTAAAGTTTTTCCTGAGAATTTATTGTTAAACCTTTTGCAACAAAATAAGTTCTAACTCCACCATGAATTCCACCATCATGATAGGTGTAAAAATCACCAATATCCATTAATGCATACCCAAAATCCCACCATGTAAATATTGCTGAATGTAGTGGAAATTTATGCTTCATATCAATAAAAGATTTAACTATTGGAGCTGGAATTGATGGAGATGGAATCAAATAAAATCCAGTTGCTTTTGCAAAAGAAAAGAAAAAAATTAATCCAAAAACAACTTCAATTATGCTTCTACTATATGAAAAATTTTTTAAAAATTTATATATAAACTTTAAAAGCAAATGAAAAAGATAGCCTATTCCAACACCAATAAATGGTGCAAGAAACATTGCAAATCTATTTGATGTAAAAAAAGCTAAAAATCCAAGCCCAGCCATTGGAAGTAAAAAAAGGCTTTTTCTAAAATTTAAAATAAAATAAACAGCACTTCCAATTAATCCTAAAACAGCAAAAAATCTATTTCCAAACATCATATCTAAAACTTGACCAGGTTTCATTCTAATTGTTTCAGTGATGGTTTGAATAATATTAGGTAAAACTATTGCTTTTTCATTTCCAACAGTTGAACCCTTAGAAAAATTTAAAACATAGCTTGAACCTAAAAATCCCCAGAAAGCTTTTAGACCTGAAATTAAATTTAAAGGATTAGAAAATAAGATGAAAATTATTGCAATTTTTAAAATTTCTTTCTTTTCAACTTTATTCAAAAATAAAAGAAATATAAGTAGAAATAGATAGCCAATATAACCCACAAGAATTGACCCATGAAATTTGCAGAGAATTAAAAAAAATAATCCTGAAACTGCTGAAAAAATATATTTTAAAAATTTTCTTTCAGAAATTACAGTTAAAAGTAAAAAAAGAGCAATAAAAACTGGACCCATTAAAACAAATGCATCTGTATCAACTCTTCCTGTAAATGACCTCACATAATAAGCGGTGCTAAATGAACCTATAAGCCCTCCAAGAACACCTGAAAAACCTGCTCCCGAAAGGTAAAGATAAATTATAAATGGAATAGTAAATAGGCCTGCAACCCAATCAATCAGTTTTATTCCACCAACAAAAACTTTATTATACCCATCATTATTAAAAAAATCACATGTTTTTGAAATTAACTTACTTAAAATTGGAATATTTTTAGATGAAAATTTTTTAATATCAGGGTAATTTCTCAAATCATATAAAGGCTTTTTCTTTAAACCTTTATCAATTTCAGCATATCTCAACCAGTAATATGCATCAAGGGTAGTTACAGCTGGATATTTATCAACAAAATAAACACTTTTATTTTTTTTCCATACACTATACTGATGTAATCTTTTCCCTGCTGATATTCCAAAAACGACTAAACATGAAATAACAACTAAAATTAAATCAATCTTTTTAGACATTGGAACAATTCATATAGAAAACTTTAAATATTGTCAAGGAAAAGTAATTAAATTTGAAGGCTTATCCTGATATGTAAAATGAAATTTTAAATTTTCATTGAAATTATCAAAGTTTTTTAAAATTTCTCTTTTAATTATTTCATAAGAATTGTTGTTCTGGCTTATGTGAGAAACAAAAATATCTGTAAGATGTGTATTGGAAATCTTTTTTATTAGTTCAATTGCATCACTATTTGAAAGATGTCCATAGGAACTTCTAATTCTCTGCTTTAACTCCCAAGAATATGGTCCATATAGTAGCATTTTTTCATCATGATTAAATTCAAGAAAAATTATATTACATTTTTCCAGTTTATTAACAATTAAATTTGTAATTTTTCCTATATCTGTAGCAATTCCTATACATAAATCGTTCATTTTAACTAAAAATCCTACTGGATCCACAGCATCATGAGGAATATTAAAAGATGAAATTTCTATATTTTCAATTAAAAAATCTTCACCAGAATAAAAAAAATCTTTATTTTTAACTTTTTCAATAAAAATTTCTGGAAAATCTGAAGAAACAAAAATTGGAATTTTATAAGAATTGGATAAAGTTTTTATTCCTTTAATATGGTCAGCATGCTCATGTGTAATAATTACTGCATTTATTTCACTAATATCTTCCCCTAATTTCTCTAAACTATTTTTAATTTTTAAAGCTGAAAATCCAGCATCAATTAAAATTTTTGTTTTATCATTTCCAATAAATATAGAATTTCCTCTACTTCCACTTCCAAGTGAACAGATTTTAATCATTTTTAGTTTAATAAATGCAATAACTCAGTTTTTATCCCGAAATTTTTTAGATTATTTTCAATATTTAAAGCTACCTCAAAACCTTTTTTTACTTTTTCACTAAATCCATACCTTCTTTTCAAATCTTCATACCTTTCTTTTAAAGATACTATTTCATGATGTTTAACTCTCTTATCTGAATAAAATACAATCTCTTTTTCAATTTTTAAATAATTTAAATTTTTTAATTCAACATGACTTTCAATTATTTCTGCTATATCAGGATAACCAAGACTTCTTAATAACTTACCACCTGTTAAAGAATGGTCCTCACCTTTATTAATTATTGATTGGTATTTTGTAATATCATGAAGTAACGAAGCAAATATGCATAAATCTTTATTTACTTTTAAATTCTTTTTTTCAAGCTCTTCACAGATAAAAAATGATATTTTTGTAACCTTATAACTGTGATGGATAATATGTTCTGGAACTTTATGTTTAATTAACAGTAAAATAGCTTTCTCAAATGTCATCTATTTCATAAATAAACTCAAAAAATACCCTCCAGCTATTGCACTTCCAATCACTCCTGCTACATTTGGTCCCATAGCATGCATAAGAAGAAAGTTCTGTTTATTTTCTTTCTGACCAAGATGCTGAATAATTCTTGCAGACATTGGCACAGCTGAAACTCCTGCTGCACCAATCATTGGGTTAAAAGGCTCTTTAGATAATTTGCAATAAATTTTACCCATTAAAACTCCACCAACAGTTCCAAAAGCAAAAGCCATAAGTCCTAAAAATAGAACAAGCAAGGTTCTTGGATGCATAACAGCTTCTGCTGGCATTGATGCACCTATTGCAAGCATGAGAAGAATTGTAATAATATTCATCAATGAATTTTGTGCTGTTTCTGATAATCTTGGAACAACCCCAGATTCTCTAAATAAATTTCCTATCATAAGCATTCCAACTAAAGGTGCTGATTTTGGAATTAAAAGAATAATTATAATCATTGAATATATTGGAAATAAAACTTTTTCTAATTTAGAAACAGGTCGTAGCATTGGTTTCATATATATTTTTCTCTCTTCTTTTGAAGTTAATGCATAAATTATTGGAGGTTGAATTATTGCCACCATAGCCATATATGAATAAGCAGCAGTTGCTGTTATTCCAAGAATATGAGGAGCAAGCACTCCAGTTGTATAAATTGTGGTAGGACCATCAGCTCCACCTATTATCCCTATTGAGCAAGCTTCTGGAATTGAAAATCCAAGTAAAACTGCACCAAGAAAGGCAAAATAAATTCCAAGTTGAGCTGCAGCACCTAAAATAAATGCTCTTGGATTTGCAATTAATGGTCCAAAATCAGTCATTGCTCCAATACAAAAGAATATAAACTGTGGTAAAAGTGTCCATTGATATAGTCCATATTTTAATAAAATTCCTAAAACTCCAGCCTGTGCTGGTCCTACTCCTGGTCCAGGTTGAGTTGTAATCCCAGTGAATGGAAGATTTGCTAAAATCATTCCACAACCAATAGGTAATAATTCATAAGGTTCCCATTTTTTATATATCGCTAAAAATATAAATCCAAGCCCAACAAAAATCATGATTAAGTGAGGAATATCAAGCATTGAAAATCCTGTAATAAACTTAAACATCTTTTATTTCCCTCCATCTTTACTAGATTTTTTTGCTTCATATTTTTGTATAATTTTTCCTACAAATTCTGTAATATATGAAAGTCCAAGCATTAAACCAATGACAAGGCCAAAGCCAATTCCAAAAATTTCCAATGCTTCCTTGAATTTATGTTCCATATGAATATCCCCCTTTATTTAAAATGTAGCAAAAGTTAAACTATTTTAACGAAAGCAACAAATATACCAAAAACTATTTTTTCACTGGAACTGTCTTTTCCTTTACTGGAATTGATGACTGATTAATTACTGATTTTTTCTTGTGTGATAGATTATAAGAAATTAATAGAGATGTTGCCATAAAAATAACTGCTAAAATACTTGTAACTTTTACCAAAAAACCAGTTGCACCTTTTGCTCCAAAAAACGATTCACTGCTTCCCCCACCAAAAGCACTTCCAAGGTCCATACCCGAACTTGGCTGAAGTAATACAATAATTACAAGAAAAATACATACAACTATGTGGATTATCCATAATGCAGTCATATTTTTCTCCTTAGAAATTTATTATTTTTAAAAATTTTTCAGCAATTAAAGATGCTCCTCCCACAAGCACTCCATCAACATTTTTGCAGTTCATAATTTCATTTATATTTTCAGGTTTAACGCTACCGCCATATAATATTGGAATATTTTTTTCAACACTTTTCTCTAAAAATTTTTTTATAAATGAATGAGCTTCTTCTATCTGTTCTGGTTTTGCATTTATCCCAGTTCCAATTGCCCAAACTGGCTCATAAGCTATAATTAAATTTTCAAGATTATTTATATTTTTTAACCCATTTTTTAGTTGATTTTCTAATACAATAAAAGTTTGTCCATTCTTTCTCTCCTCAAGCTTTTCACCTATACAAAAAATGCATTTTAAACCTTCATTTAAAACTTTGTAGATTTTTTTATTCAGCAATTCATCCTTTTCACCAAAAATATGTCTTCTTTCAGAATGACCTATTATCACAAAATCAACATTAAAATCTTTAAGCATTTTAACTGAAATTTCTCCTGTAAAAGCACCTTTATCTTCATAATAGCAATTTTGCGCACCTAATTTAAAATTTAATTTAAATTTTTTTCTTAATTCTTCAACAATTGGAATGTATATAAAAGGTGGAGCAATATAAACTTCTCTTCCTTCTTTAATTGTTTTTCCTTTGAAATATATAAAAAATTCTTCAATATCTTTTAAACTCATATTCATTTTCCAATTAGCAGAAATTATTTTCCCCATGATTGAATTATCTCCCTTGTTTTTGGTGCTTTTTTCTCTAAAGCAACAATTGCTGGAAGTTCTTTACCTTCAAGAACCTGCAAAAATGCCCCACCACCAGTTGAAATATATGAAATTCTATCAACTTCTCCTGCTTTATGAACCGCAACATCAGTATCACCACCACCAATTATTGTTAAAGCATAGGTGCTTGCAACTGAATGAACCATACTCATTGTGCCACGAGAAAATATATCAATTTCAAATATACCCATTGGTCCATTCCAGACAATTGTTCTTGCATCTTTTAAAGCTTCTGAAAATAGTGTTGTTGTTGCAGGTCCAATATCTACTCCAATCCAATCTGGAGGAATTTCCTGAGCAGGAACTACCTTTGTTTCAGCTGTTCTATCAATTTTATCTGCAACAACAACATCAACAGGAAGATAGAATTTAACATCTTTCTTTTGTGCTTTTCGCATAATATCAAGAGCTTTTCCAATTAATGCTTCTTCCATTAAAGAATTACCAACATCAAAACCATTAGCTTTTAGAAATGTAAAAGCCATTCCACCACCAATTATCATTTTATCAACTTTATCAAGTAAATTTTCAAGAGCAGCTAATTTATCTGAAACTTTTGCTCCTCCTACAATTGCAACAAATGGTCTTAATGGATTTTCAAGAGCTCTTTTAAAATAACTTAACTCCTCTTTTATTAAAAATCCTGCAACGCATACCTCAATAAATTCAGTTATCCCTACATTTGAAGCATGCTTTCTATGAGTATTTCCAAATGCATCATCAACATAGATTTCTCCAAGTTCTGCTAATTTTTTTGCAAATTCAGGGTCATTTTTTGTCTCACCTTCATAAAATCTTAAATTTTCAAGTAAAATTATATCTCCTTCTTTTGCATTTGAAATAACATTTTTTACCTTTTCTCCAATACAGTCATCAACAAAAATAACATCTTTCCCAAGAAGTCTCTCTAATCTTCTTGCAACAGGAACTAATGAAAGGCTTGGAATTCTTTTTCCTTTAGGTCTCCCAATATGGCTAATAATTATTACAATTGCTTTTTCATCAAGTAAATAATTTATTGTAGGCAAAGCTCTTCTTATTCTTATATCATCTGTAATGTTTCCATGTTCATCAAGAGGAACATTAAAATCAACCCTTAAAATAACTCTTTTACCTTTTAAATTTTTAAGTTCATTAAGATAAACAAGTTTCTCCATTTAAGCTTCCTCCTACAATGATTTCCCCACATACTTTGTCAAATCAACAAGTCTATTTGCATATCCATATTCATTATCATACCAGGAGTATACTTTAACAAGATTTCCTTCAATAACGTCAGTAAGTTCAGCATCAACTATTGAGGAATGAGTATTACCAATAAAATCTATGGAAACAAGAGGTTCTTCGCAGTAACCTAAAATTCCTTTAAGTTCACCTTCACTTGCCTCTTTAAAAGCTTTATTTACTTCATCTTTTGTTGTTTCTTTTTCAGTGATAACTGCTAAATCTACAATTGAAACATCTGCAACTGGAACTCTAAAAGCAATTCCATTTAATTTACCTTTAACTTCTGGAATAACAAGACCAACAGCTTTTGCAGCACCTGTTGTTGTGGGAATAATTGACAATCCGCAAGCTCTTGCTCTTCTTAAATCTTTGTGTCTTGCGTCTAAAATTCTCTGATCTCTTGTGTATGCATGAACTGTTGTCATAAATCCTTTAACAAAACCAAAATTTTCAAGAATTACCTTCACAATAGGAGCAAGGCAATTTGTAGTGCAGGAAGCATTTGAAATTACATTATGTTTATCTTTATCATAAACCTTTTCATTTACTCCCATTACAATTGTTGCATCTGCATTTTTACATGGAGCTGAAACAATAACTTTTTTCACCCCAGCTTTAATAAATCTCTCAGCAAGCTCTTTTTCCCTATATTTACCAGAACACTCCATAACAATATCAACTCCAAGTTCCCTCCAGTTAACTTCTTCTGGAGATTTTGCAGCAATTAACTTTATCTCTTTTCCATTAATAATTAATTTTTTATCTCCAGCTTCAACTTCGCCTTTAAATGTTCCTTTTATTGAATCGTATTTAAACAAATGTCTTAAAATTTTTGCATCATCAGTAGTGCTAACAATTGCCTTAAAATTAAAGTCATCATCATTTATTGCTATTCTCAAAGCATCTCTACCAATTCTTCCAAAACCATTAATTGCTACATTAATTCCCATTTTTTACCTCCTGAAATTGGATTTTATAAACTTCCATAACTATGAAGTCCTGACAAAAGTAAATTTACTCCAAGATATGTGAAAAGCACAGAAACAAAACCTATTGCTGATAAGATTGCACTTTTTTTACCTCTCCATCCATGAGTAAATCTTGCATGAAGATATGCAGCATAAACAAACCAAGTAATTAAACTCCAAGTTTCCTTTGGATCCCAGCTCCAGTAAGAACCCCATGCATAATTTGCCCATGCAGCTCCTGTAATAATTCCAAGGGAAAGTAGTGGAAACCCAATTGCAATGCTTTTATAAATAATGTTATCCAAAACAGCAAGAGAAGGAACAAATTTAAACTTTTCTGGATATTTCATTTTTAACAAATAAAGAATGCTAAATCCACATGAAACTGCAAAAGCAGCATAAGATAAAAAACATGTAACAACATGTGCAGTAAGCCAGTTACTCTGTAAAGCTGGAACAAGTGGTTCTATTTGGGTTGGAGTATAAAGTTGAGCAAATGCTAATGTTAAAACTGGAAATATCATTACAAATACACCTGCAACCCTAAATTTATATTTTAATTCAACAAAGATATAAATTCCCACAGTGCAAATAGTGAAAAATACCAGAGATTCATAAAGATTTGATAAGGGAATATGACCTATACCCATCTTATATGATTCAATCCATCTCATAAAAAAAGCTATTATCTCTAAAACAAAACCAATTACCGCAAGTCCAAATCCAGCTTTACCTGAAAATTTATCTCTTGCAATAAAATAGATTAAGTAAAACACAAAACTAAAAAAGTATATAAAAGTAACAATAGAAAAGAGTAAACCACTTCTCATTGGAAACCTCTTTATTTGAATTGATTTTTTAATATTTCAAATTTCTCATAAAATTCTTTTTCAAAGCCAACTCTATTTTTTCTGCAACTACCTGCAAAAGTTATTTGAAATTTCCCAGATTTTTCTTCTGTAATTTTAATCCAGAATTTTTTATTTAT
>CAZQKL010000006.1:0-31618 GCA_964593895.1 uncultured bacterium | reverse complement strand
TCCTACAATGATTAGAGCTGGAGCGAAAAATTTTAAATATGTTGTTGTAATTATTGACCCAAAAGATTATGAAAAAGTATTAAAAGAATTGAAAACAAAAGGAGATGTTTCCTACAAAACTAGATTATATCTTGCTCAAAAAGTTTTTGAAAGAATGAGTAATTACGACTATAAAATAGCAGATTATTTGAAAAAAAAGATAAAATGAAAGAGCAAAAAATAGAAAATATTATTGTAAAAAAAATATCATTTTTTCCTGAAAGTTTAAAAAAAGAAGTATTAGATTTTATAAATTTTTTAGAAAAAAAATATATAAAAAAGAAAAAAGATTATCCAAAATCGTTAACTTTCAATTGGGCTGGGGATTTAAAAGAATATAAGAACAAATTTTCATCCATTGCACTTCAGAAAAAGGCAATTGAATGGAGAAAAAATATTTAATAGATACAAATATTTTTTTAGAAATTCTTTTAGCTCAAGAAAAAGAAAATATTTGTAAAAGTTTTTTATTAAAAAATATTTCAAATATTGTTATAAGTGATTTTTCTTTTCACTCTATTGGAATTATATTGTATAAACTTAAAAAATTAGAAACTTTTTTAAAATTTTGGAGAGACATCAATTCAATAAATTTAGATATTCTTAATTTATCTTTTGAAAAATATCCATACTTAGTTGAAATTATAAAAAAATATAATCTTGACTTTGATGATGCTTATCAAATATCAATATGTAATGAATACAATCTCACTCTTGTTACTCTTGATAATGATTTTAAAAAATTAAAAAAGATTTATAACATAATGATATTATAAGGAGGTTGATATGAAAGTGCTTGTTGTTGGGGGTGGAGGAAGAGAACATGCATTATGCTGGGCTTTAAATAATAGTAAAAAAGTAAAGAAAATTTATTGTGCACCTGGAAATGCTGGAATTAGTGAAATTGCTGAATGTGTTGACATTGGAGCAGAAGATATAGAAAAGTTGTGTGAATTTGCAAAAAATAATAAAATTGACCTCACAGTTGTAGGACCAGAAGCACCTCTTGTTAAGGGAATAGCAGATTTATTTGAAGAAAATAATTTAAAAATTTTTGGTGTAAATAGAAAAGGCGCAATGTTAGAAGGAAGTAAAGTTTTTGCAAAAAAATTTTTCAAAAAATACAACATCCCAACTGCAGATTTTAAAATTTTTGAAAATCCAAATGATGCCATAAAGTATGCAGAATCTATAGAATATCCTAAAGTATTTAAAGCAGATGGGCTTGCTGCTGGAAAGGGAGTTATTGTTGCAAAAACTAAAGAGGAAGGAATTTCTGCTGTGAAAAAAATTATGATTGATAAAAAATTTGGCTCTGCAGGTGATAAAATCGTTGTAGAGGATTTTATTGAAGGTGAAGAAGCTTCATTTATTGCAGTTCTTGATGGAAAAACATTTTTACCATTTGATTCTTCACAAGACCATAAACCAGTTTTTGACAATGACCAAGGTCCAAATACAGGAGGAATGGGGGCTTATTCTCCAGCACCAGTGGTGACAAAAGAAGTTTTTAATAAAATCTTAAATAAAATTTTAATTCCAACTATTAAAGGATTAAATGATGAGGGGATAGAGTATAAAGGTGTATTATATGCTGGGTTAATGATAAAAGATAATGAACCTTATGTTCTTGAATATAATTGTAGATTTGGAGACCCTGAAACTCAACCATTACTTGTAAGACTTGATTACGATTTTTGTGAAATAGTTGAAAGTGCTATTAATGGCAATCTTGAAAAAATTAAAAATAGAGTAAAATGGAAAGATAAAGCATCAGTATGTGTTATAATGGCTTCAGGAGGTTACCCTGAAAAATATGAAAAAGGTTTTGAAATTAAAGGGTTAAATGAGGTAAAAAAAATGGAAGATATTATTGTTTTTCATGCTGGGACAAAAAAGATAAATGGGAAAATAGTTACTTCTGGAGGAAGAGTTTTAGGAGTAACCGCACTTGGAAAAACAATTCCTGAAGCTATTGATAAAGCTTATAAGGCTGTAAGTAAAATTACCTGGGAAAATGTTCATTACAGAAAAGATATTGGCAAAAAAGCATTAAAATGGCTAAAAGGAGAAAATTATGAAAGTTAAGGTATATGTTTCTTTAAAAAAAGGGGTTCTTGACCCTCAAGGAAAAGCTGTATTAAACACACTTCATTCTTTGAATTACAAAGAATTTACAGATGTTAGAGTTGGTAAATTTTTTGAGATTGAAATTTCACCAGAAATAAAGGATAAAAATTTAATTGAAAAAAAAATTAAAGAAATTGCTGAAAAAGTGCTTTCAAATCCAATTATTGAAAGCTATTCTTATGAAATTTTGGAGGAGTGAAATGAAATTTGCTGTTGTGAGATTTCCTGGGTCAAATTGTGATGATGACTGCTGGCATGTAGCTAAAAATGTTCTTGGAATAGAAACAGATTTTCTATGGCATAAAGATACAAAAGAGCTTTCAGAGTATTCATTAATAATAATCCCTGGAGGTTTCTCTTACGGAGATTATTTAAGACCTGGTGCAATTGCAAAATTTTCACCAATTATTGCAAAAATCAAAGAATATGCTGATAAAGGTGGCCTTATTATTGGAATTTGTAATGGATTTCAAATTCTTCTTGAAAGTGGTCTTCTTGAAGGGGTTTTAATTAGAAACAAAACATTAAATTTCATATGCAAAGATGTTTATATCAAAGTTGAAAACAGCCAAACTCCTTTTTCAAATTTTAATAAAAAAGTTTTAAGAATTCCGATTGCTCATAAAGAAGGTTGTTTCTATTGCGATAAAAAATTATTGGAAAAATTGAAAAGTAAAAATCAGATTGTTTTTAGGTATTGCAATGAAAAAGGAGAAATTACAGATGAAGCAAATCCTAATGGCTCTTTATATTCAATTGCTGGAATTTGCAACGAAAGAGGAAATGTCCTTGGAATGATGCCTCATCCAGAAAGATGTTCTGAAAAAATTTTAGGCAATGAAGATGGTAAACTAATCTTTAATTCAATTATTTCATACATAAAAGAGGTTAGCAATGGAAACTAAAAAAGTTGTAGTAATAGGTGGTGATGCTGCAGGAATGAGTGCAGCTAGTCAAATAAAGAGATTAAAACCTAAATGGAATGTTATTGTATTTGAAAAAACAGAATTTGTATCTTATGCAGCTTGCGGGATGCCTTATTTTATTGAAAAATTAATTCCAAAATTTGAAGACTTAATAGAAATAACTCCTGAAAAGTTTATAAATGAAAGGAAAATTGATTTAAGATTAAATCATGAAGTTACAGATTTGAATGTTAAAGAAAAATTTGTGGTTATAAATAATGAAAAAAAGGAAAACTTTGATTATCTTGTAATTGCAACTGGTGCTGTGCCAATAAAAGAGGGAATTAATGCGGATTCATTTGATAGAATTTTTACAATTCATAATTTAATTGATACTAAAGAAATATTTACCTTTATAAATGAAAGTAAACCAAAAAATGTTGCCATATTAGGAGGAGGTTTCATTGCAATTGAAATGTGTGAAGCTTTGAAAGAAATTGACTTAGATGTGCATCTAATCCATAGAAGAGACTCTTTCTCTAAAATGTTTGAGGAAGAAATTTCTAAAATTATTGAGAAAAAACTTATCCAAAAGGGCATTAATCTTCATATGAAATCAAACATTAATGAAATTAAGCATATAGATGATAAAATTAAAATTTATACAGATAGAGAAGAAATTGAAGTTGATTTTATTCTATTATGTTTTGGGGTTAAACCTAATACAAAGATATTTAAAAAAGCAGGAATTAAAACTGGAATAAAAGATGGAATTATTATTAATGAAAAATGTCAGACAAATTTTGATTTTATTTATAGTGCTGGAGATTGTGCTCTTACTAAAAATATTATAACAGGAAAATATGTTTTCTCCCCACTTGCTTTAAAAGCAAACAGAGAAGGATACGTTGCAGGAAGAAATATAGCAGGAATAGAAGAAAAGATTATTGGAATAACTCAAACCGCGATTACAAAGGCTTTTGACCTTGGCATTTCAAGAACTGGACTTACTCATTCTCAGGCAATAGAAGAGGGATTTAATGCAGTAAAATTTGACTTTTCTGCAAGAACAAAAGCAAGATATTATCCAAATTCTTCACAAATGAAAGTTGTGGTGGTTGCTGAAAAACAAACAGGCAAATTACTTGGTGCTCAAATGGCTGGACCTGTGGATGCTGTTAAAAGAATTGATGTTTTTTCAACAGCAATTTTTAACAAAATGACTTTAAAAGATATTTTTCAACTTGATTTAGCATACTCTCCTCCATTCTCACCAGTTTGGGACCCAGTTTTGCTCTCAGCAAGACTTGGGCAAAAGTATATTTACAAATAAAAATTTTCTCCTATATTAATAATTGCAAAAAATTTCTGGAGGAGAAAATGGCAAAAACATACAAATTTAAAGCAGAAATCAATAAATTATTGGATTTAATGATAAATTCATTATATTCTCATAAAGAAATATTTCTCAGAGAATTAATTTCAAATGCGTCAGATGCAATTGATAAATTAAAATTTCAGGCAATTACACAACCAGAACTACTTGAAAATGATAGTGAATTTAAAATCAAAATTATTCCAGATAAAAAAAATAAAACCCTTACTATAAGTGATAATGGAATTGGGATGGATAAAGATGAGATTGTAAAATCATTGGGGACAATTGCTCATTCAGATACTGAAGAGTTTTTAAAATTGTTGAAAGAGAAAAATATAAAAGAAAATATTGAATTAATTGGCCAATTTGGAGTAGGATTTTATTCTTCTTTTATGGTAGCTGAAAAAGTGGAAGTAATATCAAGAAAAGCAGGAGTTCCTGAAAATCAAGCAGTAAAATGGACATCAAGTGGAGATGGGAAATTTTCTGTTGAAGATGTAGCTAAATCTTCACGAGGAACAGATGTTATACTTTACTTAAAAAAAGAGGATGAAAAGTATCTTGAAGAGTATGAAATAAGAAACATTGTGAAAAAATATTCAGATTATATTGAATATCCAATTGTTCTTGTAACTGATGGAAAAGAGGAAGTATTAAATTCACAAAAAGCAATCTGGTTAAAAGATAAATCAGAAATATCAGAAGATGAATATAAAGAATTTTATAAGCATATTACCCACGATTTTATGGGAGAACCTCTTGAAATAATTCATTTTAAACTTGAAGGATTAACAGAGTTTACAGCTTTACTATTTATTCCTAAAAAAGCTCCCTATAACATTTTTTTCAAAGATTATAAAATTGGACCTGCTTTATATGTGAAGAAAGTTCAAATCATGGAAAACTGTGAAGACCTTATCCCTCCATATTTGAGATTTATAAAAGGGGTTGTAGAATGTGATGATTTACCATTAAATATTTCAAGAGAAATGCTACAGGCGAACAAACAGGTTCAGATTATCAGAAAAAATATTGTTTCAAAAGTTCTTGAAAAATTAAAACAGATGAAGGAAAATGAAAAAGAAAAATATGAACAATTTTATAAAGAATTTAGAAAAGTATTAAAAGAAGGAATTCATATTGACTTTGAAAACTCTGAAAAAATAGCTGAATTACTTTTTTTTGAATCAACAAAAACTGAAAAAGGCAAATTCACTGACCTTGAAAATTATATAAAAAATATGAAAAATGAACAAAAGGAAATCTATTATATAACTGGTTCATCAAGAGAGGAAATTGAAAATTCACCATATCTTGAAGTTTTTAAAGAAAAAGATTATGAAGTTCTATTTATGACAGATGAAATTGATGATTTTATTTTTACAGGTTTTGAATATAAAGGTAAGAAATTTAAAAATATATTAAAAGGCGAAGTTGAAATTGATAAAGAAAAATCTGAAGCAAAAGAGAAAGCAGAAAAAGAATTTAAAGACCTTTTAACATACATAAAAAATAGATTAAGAGATGAGATAGCAGATGTTAAGTTCTCATCAAGGTTAAAGGAATCACCATGCTGTCTTGTAACAGGAGAATTTGCTCCAGACCCACAAACTGAGAAAATTTTAAAATCACTTGGTCAAACTCTACCAGATTTCAAGAAAACCCTTGAACTTAACCCTCAACACAAATTGATTGAAAAACTGAATAAATTATACTCAGAAAAAAATTATGATGAATTAAATGAACTAATTGAAGTTTTATATGACCAGGCTTTAATTTTAGAAGGAGATAAGCCTAAAAATCCTGCTCAATTTGTAAATAGAATTTCAAAATACCTATGCTCTCAACCTGCTTAATTGTTAAAAATGAATTTAAAAATTTAAAAGAATTATTGCCTCAATTAAAGGAGTTTTCAGATGAGATAGTTGTTGTTGATACAGGTTCAACTGATGGTAGCTATGAATTTTTGAAAAAAAATACCAATATTAAACAATATAAAATAGAATGGGAAGATGACTTTTCAAAGGCAAGAAACTTCTCCATTAAAAAGGCTACAAAAGATTTTATTTTATGGATAGATGCTGATGATAGAATAGATGATACAAGAAATTTTTTAAAAATAAAAAAAAATCTTTCTTATAACTCTATTTACGCGATTAAAATTTTAAATTCAAACGACAATTCCTTTTTTTATCAATTGAGAATTTTTCCAAACAGAAAAGATATAAAATTTTATGGAAAAGTGCATGAACAGCTTATTTTTAACAAAGAAAAATATAAAGTTAAATACCTTGATGTTAAAATTATCCATAAGGGATATGAAAATAGAGAAAATTTAATAAAAAAACATGAAAGAAATATAAAAATTCTTGAAAAAATTGAAAATAAATCTTTTTACGATTATTTTCAGCTTGCTCAAAGTTACAAAATTATTGGAAACTATAAAAAAGCATATAATTTATTTAAGAAAGCTATAAGTTTAGAAAATCTGGAAATTTTTTGTGAAATTCACTACGAATTATATAAAATCTCAACAATATTAAATGAAAAAAATCCAGAAAAATTTTTATTTAAAGCTTTAGATTATGGAGAATTTTTTCCCCCAATTTTTTATCATATTGCGAGATATTTTTATAGTAATGGCAATTTTGAAAAAGCAATATATTTTTTTGAAAAATTTTTAAACTTTCATAAAAATCATAAATATTTCAACCCAGTGTCAGTAAAATTAGAAAATTCTGCAAGATATTTTTTAGAAAAAGCAAAATCAATGGTAAGGATAAAAGATGAAAAACAACAATGAAACAGCAGAAAGTATTAACATTGGTTTTGGAACTTTTTTAAATTCTCCCTTAAAAATTTTACATATAGGATAAGCAACAAATCCAGCAGTCATTCCAATTCCTATGTTGTATGTAAAACTCATTAAAATTATCACAACAAATGAAGGCACAAGCTCAGTTAAATCATCAAAGTCAAGCTGAGTTACAGCACTAATCATTATCATTCCAACCACAATTAAAGCAATTCCATATGCATAACTTGGAACTGAATAAAAAAGTGGTGCGAAAAATAAAGCTAATAAAAATAAAATGCTTGTGATAATTGCTGTAAATCCAGTTCTTCCACCAGCTTCAATCCCTGTTGCTGATTCAATAAAAACTCCAGCGGTTGTAGTTCCCAAAAGGGAAGCAAATATTGTTGATAGACTGTCACAAAGCATTGGTTTTTCAATTTCCGGTAAATTTCCATTTTTATCTAAAAATCCTGCTCTATATGAAACTCCAATTAAAGTTCCCATTGTATCAATAAAATCAAGAACAAGAACAGTTAAAATTATTGGAAAAAAATCCCAATTCAATGCCCCTTTAATATCAAGCTTTAAAAATATTTCTGATATATTTGGTGGTAATGAAAATATTTTTTCTGGAAATGGATTTATGCCCATAATAAAAGAAAGAAAAGTTACTGCAATAATTCCAATTAATAATGCACTTTTTACTTTTTTTATAAAAAGATAGATCACAATAAAAAATCCTAAAATTCCAAGAAGAACTTCAGGAGAAGTTAAATTTCCTGGTTTTACAGGTGCTCCTTTTACTCCAACTGTAACAATCCCAATCTCGTTTAATCCAATAAATGCAAGAAAAAAACCAATTCCTACTATAAAACTTACTTTTAAAGATTTTGGAACCGCCTCTACAAGCATTTTTCTTAATTTAGTTAAAGTCAAAATAGTAAAAAGCACTCCACTTATAAAAATTGCTCCAAGGGCTTTCTGCCATGAGTATCCCAAAACTTTACATACAGTAAAAGCAATAAAAGCATTTTCTCCCATGTAAGGAGCAATTGCAAATGGTCTTTTAGCATAAACTCCCATAAGAAATGTTCCAATAAAAGAAATCAATATTGTTGCAACCATTGAAGGACCAAATGGAATTCCAGCGACTTCAAGAATTTTAGGATTAACAATTATTATATACGCCATTGATAAAAAAGTAGTTATTCCTGCAATTATCTCTTGCCTAAAATTTGTGTTATACTTTGAAAATTCAAAAAAATTTTCTATTCTTTTAAACATTTTATACCTTCTCCTTTTTTAGCTGGGATAAAACATTTATTGCAAGATAAACATTTTGATTTTTCCAAATCTCCATTTTTCCATCTTTTAAATAAATCTGGCTCACAAATTAATGGTCTTGAAAAAGAGAAAAAATCTGCGTAACCTTCAATAAATAATTTCTCAATAACATTGAATGACCTTAAACCACCAACTAAAATAACAGGAATTTTCACTTCCATTTTAAGCTTTTTTGAATACTCTTTCCAGTAAGCTTCCTTTTCCTCTGAATTAATATTTGTAATTATTGGAGTTTTTTTAGCTCCTCTCATTCCGCCTGAAAGCTCAACTGCGGTAAGCCCCTTATTTTCAAGCCATTTTACAATTTTGACTGTTTCTGAAAACTTTAATCCTTCATCAAAAAAATCTTCACAATTAATCTTTATAAGAATAGGAAAATCTTTTCCAGTAACTTCTCTAATTTTTTCATATACTTCCAATAAAAATCTTGCTCTATTTTCTAAATTTCCACCATACTCATCAATTCTTTTATTTGCTACAGGACTTAAAAATTGGCTTATAAGATACCCATGAGCTGAATGAATTTGTATTGCGTCAAATCCTGCTATAAGAGAAATTTCTGCAGATTTTTTAAAAGCATCTTCAATTTCTAAAATTTTTGATTTTGTTAATTCTTCTGGGATTTCTCTATAAAATGGGGTTTTTAACTTAGAAGGTGCTTCAGGTTTTACAGCTTGACCACCACAATGCACAAGCTGAATGCATATTTTTGCTCCATTTTCATGAGTTATATCAACAAGTTCTTTTAATTTTGGCAAAAACTTTCTATCATATATTCCCATTTGCCCAATGTTACTGTTTGCATCCTTTAACACATGGGAAAAACCAGTAATTATTAATCCTACTTCATTTTTTGCCAATTCCTTATACAGATTTATCAATTTATCAGTTACAAAATCATCTTTGCACATTCCTTCCCATGTTGCACTTCTTATAAACCTATTTTTTAATTCTAATTTCCCTAATTTTGCAGGTTTAAACAACATCATTTCAATCCTTTAAATTTATTCTGTCTAAATGCTTCATAAAGAATTATACTTACAGAATTTGCAAGATTTAAACATCTTACATTAACAAATGGAATTTTTACTTTAACATTGTCAGGAAATCTATTTATGATAAAATTTGGCAATCCTTCAACTTCATTTCCAAAAAGAATAACATCATCTAAAGTATAACAAACATCAGTATATAAGACTTTTCCTTTACTTGTAGCAATGTAAAAATTCCTGTGTTTAAAATGAGCATAAAATTCATCAAAGTCTTTCCATACAAAATACTTAACAAATTTCCAGTAATCAAGTCCAGCTCTTTTTAAATATTTATCAGAAAGAGAAAAACCAAGCTTCCCAATAAAATGGAGATTAGAGTTTGTCCCTGCACACAATCTTGCAATATTTCCACTATTTTGTGGAATTAATGGCTCATAAAGTGCTATTTCCATTAGCCTTTATACCTCTCTGAAATAAATTGAAAACTACCATCCTCATTTAATAACATAGCGGTTAGCTTGTTACCATAAACGCATCCTGTATCAATGTTTATTGAAATTATTTCATCATTTTTATTCTTGTTAATATAAACTTCTTTTACAGGTGTATGCCCATGGATAAATATGAAATCATTGATTTTATTTTTAAAATCATCAACAACTCTTGACCATATGTAGGGGTGATATATATTTTTTTCATATTCATCCTTTACATAATCAAGTTGCCTAAAAGGAGAAACATTTTCATACTCAATTCCTGCATGAGAAATAAAAAAAGTGGTGTTATCAAACTTTAAGGTATGATATAATTTTACTTTATTTAAAAATTTTAATTCATTTTCACAAAGAATTTTTAATTCGTAAGAAATATTCTCATAATTGAAATATGCTGAATAATATAAACTTTCAGAAAAAGATTTAACTGTTTGGTAACCTCCATTTGCAAACCAAACACCTTCATCGTATCTTCCTTCTGAATAAATATAATCAAGCATCATATCTTCATGGTTTCCGCGAATTAATATAACTTCATATCTTTTTGAAATTTCCATAGCAAGGTTAATAACTTCTTTTGAATACTTTCCTCTATCAACTAAATCTCCAACAAAAATAAAACATTTAATTTTATATGGCAAAATTCTTTCAATTAATGCTTCAAAAGTGTTAAAACTTCCATGGATATCACCAATAATTGCATACATTATCCAGCCTCAGCAAGTTTTGATTTTTCCTCAAAAAAATCTTCATACATTCTTTTTAAAAGCGGAAATTTCTCCAGCGTAAAATCGTAATCAACGATTATATTAGCATACTCTTTTGCTTTTAAAAGAATTTTGAAATCTCTTATTAAATCTGCAAATTTAAACTCAGGCATTCCAGATTGTCTTGTGCCTAAAATTTCACCAGGTCCTCTAATTTTTAAATCCTCTTCTGCTATTTTAAATCCATCATTTGTTTCGCACATAATTTTTAATCTTCTTTTGGCAATATCACTTATTTTATTTGATGAAATTAAAAAGCAGTAAGATTGAGCTTTCCCTCTACCAATCCTTCCTCTTAATTGATGAAGCTGGGCAAGTCCAAATCTTTCAGCATTTTCAATAACCATAACTGTTGCATTAGGGACATCAACTCCAACCTCAACAACAGTAGTTGTTGCTAAAATATCTATTTCTCCATTTTTAAACTTATTCATAATATTTTCCTTTTCTGTAGATTTCATTCTTCCATGCATTAAACCAACTTTAAACTCTGGAAAAAGCTCTTTTTCAAGTTTTTCCTTCATTTTTATCACATCTTTTAATTCAAGCTTTTCACTTTCCTCAATTAAAGGATAAACAAAATAAGCTTGTCTTCCTTTTTTCAATTCTTCTTTTATTAAAGGAATATATTTCTTATATTGCCTTTCATAAAACCAGTAAGTTTTTATCGGTTTCCTTCCTGGAGGCATTTTATCAATAATTGATACATCAAGGTCTCCATAAATAGTTAAAGTTAAAGTTCTTGGAATAGGAGTTGCAGTCATTATCAATGTATGCACATAAGAACCTTTCTGTTTTAAACTTAACCTCTGTCTTACACCAAATTTATGTTGTTCATCAATTATGTTTAACCTTAAATTTTTAAATTTTATATTTTCCTCAATTAATGTATGAGTGCCAATAATAAAATCTATTTTCCCATTTTTCAAATCCTCAATAATTAATTCTTTTGTTTTTTTTGGTGTAGAACCTGTTAAAATTGCAAATGAAATATCTAAATTTTTTGAAAGATTTTTGAAATTATTATAATGCTGTTGAGCTAAAATTTCAGTTGGAGCCATAAATGCAACCTGATAATTATTTTCAATAATCATTAATGCAGAAATAAATGCAACAAGAGTTTTTCCAGAACCAACATCTCCCTGAATTAATCTATTCATAACTTTTCCACTTTTTAAATCTGAATAAATTTCTCTTAAAACCTTTTTCTGAGAAGATGTTAATTCAAATGGCAAAGAGTCTATAAATTTTTTAACGAGATTCCCTTTGTAAATTATCGGTTCTGTTTTTAAAATTGCTTTTTTTTTCTTTTCTTTGCTTACAGCAAGCATAACAAAAAAAAATTCATCAAATATTAATCTCTTATGGTAAATTGATGAAAACTCTCTTAATTCCTTTATATTTTCATTATTGTCTGGAAAATGCAGATTTTCATAACATTGGAAAATTTTTGGATAATTTTCTTTTTCCACAATTGTTTCAGGAAGATAATCAATTTTTTTATCAATATTTTCTATTAAAAATTTCATAGAATTTCTTATTGCTTTTTGAGGAAAATTTTTAATTTCGTTATATACTGGAACAATTTCTCTTTTAAAATTTTGACTCTCCTGAATAATTGGATGTATCATCTCTTTGTAAAATGCATAAACATTCAACTTTCCAGAAATAAAATATTCTCTATTTTTTTTTAAAAATGAACGAAGATAATTTAAATTATAGTTAAACCATTTAACAATAATTTCGCCAGTTTCATCATAAAATACAGCCTGAGCAATTTTTCTTTTTGAAAAAGAAATCTCCTGTAATTCTTTAAATTTTAAAATTAAATTTACATTTTCACTTGATTTCGCATTTTTTACTTTGCAAATCTTTCTAAAATCAATATAATTTGACGGCAAAAAATTTAAAAAATCGTAAAAAGTAAAAATTTTTTTACTTTTTAAATATATTGCTCTTTTTGGTCCAACTCCTTTTAAAAATTGAATATCTGTTTTTAGAAAAGAATAATTCTTATGAAATTGAATAGAATTTTCAAATTGAATTCTGGAAGATTCATGAAGACTTTTTTCTTTTTTCATTTTCTATTTTTAAAAATTCACTAATAATAAAATCAATTTTGTTTTCATCAAATAAAATATATGTAAAAGCATAACCATCAGAAGTAATTCTAACAACCTTAGATAGAATGTAAATATAATCTTCATTTTTGGTTAAATCAAATTTTATTAAAGCATAGTCATCTTTTTCAAAAGAAATTTTTCCATTTTTATAAAGAAAAATTCCATTTCCACTAATATCTTTACTTTTTAGCTCTATCCAGTCTTTGTAATAATATAAATCTTTTTTTTCATCATAAAATATCTTTCTCACAAAAACTGGAATTTCAATATTTACCCTGAAAAAATTTCTTTTATTAGTTCCAGTTATATTCATCTTGGTGAATAATTATCTCCACTCTTCTATTCTTTTTCCTATTTGCTGGTATAGGGATGTATAAAGGTTTATATTGAGCATATCCAACCGCTCTAAATCTTTTCGGATTCATTCCAAGAACATCTGTAAAATATCTTATAACGCTACAGGCTCTTGCAGTTGAAAGCTCCCAGTTTGAGGGATAAATTTTAGAATGAATTGGTAAGTCATCTGTATGTCCTTCAACTGAAATTTTGTAATTGTTAGATTTTAATACTGGTGCAATTGCCTGTAAAAATCTTTTTATTTTTGGAGTTAGCTGAGCACTTCCCACCTTAAAAAAGGTATCTCCTTTTCCTCTAATTATTACATTCTTTCCTTCAATTGAAACTGTAACATCATTTTCAAGTCCCATAAGCTTAATTCTACTTTCTATTTCTCTTGCTATTAATCCTAAATCAATAATACTCTCTCCTGCACCTTCCTTTGTGGATATTACAACATTTTTATTTCCAAAAGACTGGGAAATAAATTTAGCAATAGCTTTAAACTTCTGAGAATTAATTTGAGAAAAAGCTACAAGAAGGACAAAAAAAACCAAAAGTAAAGTTATCAAATCCCCATAGGTGGTAAGCCATTCTTCTGTTTGTTCTCTTTTTTCTTTTTTTAACTTTTTCATTATCTCATACTATTTCTTGCTATTGAGTAAAAATCTACTCTCTGCTCTTCAGGTAAAAATGAAGAAAGCTTTTTCTCAATAATTCTTGGATTAATTCCAGCATAAACCATTAAAACACCCTCAATAGCCATTTTTATTTCAAGAATTTCTATTTCAATTATATCTGAAATTTTTTCTGCAATTGGAGTTGTAATTAAATTTGCTATCATAGCACCATAAAATGTTGTGATTAATGCTGTTGCCATTGCAGGACCAATTGCACTTGGAGTTGCATTTGACAAGTTTCTCAACATTGCAATTAATCCGATTAAGGTTCCAATCATTCCAAATGCAGGAGCTAATTTACTTATAAATCTGAAAAAATTTTCATTTTTCTGAAGTCTTTCATAATAATTTTCAAGGTCTGTTTCTAAAATATCTCTTACATTTTCTGGAGAATATCCTTCTGTAATTAAAATAAGACCTTTTCTTATAAATTCATTCTCAATTTCATCAATTATTTTTTCAAGAGCAAGAAAAGATTCTTTTCTTGTTAAAATGGAACATCTAATAATTTCAATAATTATATTTTCAGAAATCTTTTTTTCCTTTTTAAAAATTTTTAAAGCATAACCACAAGCATCAAAAACTCTTTTTAATGGAAATCCAATGAAAATAGAAGCTAAAATTCCTCCCATTACAATTATTATAGAATCAACATCAAAAAAAGCATTTGCACCTTTATTATATAAAGCAATTCCAAAAAGGATTATTGCAAGGAAAAACCCAATTATTGTAGCCATTTTTCAAGCTCTGATTTTGTTATTTCTTTTTCTGGCTCTATTAATCTATCAACAAAAAAAGCTTTATCAAGTATATTTAAATTAACACCTGGAAAAATTCTTTCAAATTTAATGTAAGCATTTTCATTTTTTGAAATCATATTTTTTAACTTTTCCAAATTTTCATTGATTTTTAATAGCTTCTCATTTAATTCAATTAACTCAAGTAAAGTAATTAATGCTCTTTTTTTATCTTTTAATAATTCTAAATTTTTCATAATCTGGTCAATTTCAGAAAATTTATAGCTGAGGTCAAAGATATTCTTAACAGCACTTTTTTTAAATTTGATTTCACGAATAATATCAAGATAAGAATTGTATAAAATTTCATATTTTTTTTTCAAAATAAAATCAAATCCCACATGAACATTTGTCTCAACAATTGACTGAGTTCCACACTCCTTTCCTTCTATACAATCCTTTGCAAATAAATTTCCTCCAACAACAATTCCTCTTCCATTGACAACAATTTTTCCTTTTGCAATTAAATTAGAATTTGATATAATATCTCCAATTACAATATCTTTATCTGCTCTAACATTTCCATTAATAATTTGATATGCATAAAATGAACCTTTTGAATGGATAAAACCTGTGTCTTGCCCAAAAAAGCTTTTAGAAATTTTAACGTCTCCATAGCACCTTATCTTAACCTTCTCAACATTTCCTTCAACGATAAGACTCCCTTTAACTTTAAAATTTATATCAGATAAAATATCACCTTTAACAATAAGGTCTGATAAATATTCACTTTTAAAATTGGAATAATCAAGATTTCCTTCAATAATTTCAGCTTTTTTCATATTTTAAAAAAGCTTTTTTTAATTTTTTATAGGTGGAACTTAGAGCTTCTGGAATAACACGGGTATTTGATATTACTGGCATAAAATTGGTATCACCATTCCATCTTGGAACAACATGATAATGAAGATGTTCCTCAACTCCAGCTCCTGCAGGTTTACCTAAATTTAGACCAATATTAAAAGCTTCTGGATTCATAACTTCTCTTAAAACTTTAATTGAGAGCTTTATAAGTTTACCCATTTCTAAGATTTCATTATCGTTTAAATCTTCATAATCACCTTTATGCTCATATGGAACAATCATCAAATGTCCGCTGTTATAAGGATATCTGTTCATTATTATAAAGCTAAATTCTGCTCTATAGAGAATAAGATTTTTTTCATCCTCTTTCTGTTTTATTCTATTACAGAAAATGCAACCTTTTTCTTTTTCTCCAACTATATACTCAATTCTCCATGGAGCCCATAATGGTTGTTTGTTCATCTTACTCTCCAATAATTTTTATTAAAACTCTCTTTTTTCTCTGACCATCAAATTCGCCATAAAAAATCTGTTCCCAAGGACCAAAATCAAGTTTACCATTTGTAATAGCAACAACAACCTCTCTTCCCATTATCTGTCTTTTTAAATGAGCATCTCCATTGGTTTCTCCAGTAAGATTATGTTTATACCTTGTAATTGGAGTTGATGGTGCAAGTTCTTCAAGCCATTTTTTAAAATCTTCAATTAATCCTGATTCATAATCATTAATAAAAACACTTGCTGTAATATGCATTGCATTAACAAGACATAATCCTTCTTTTACTCCACTTTCCTCAACTGCTTTTTCAACTTCTCTTGTGATATTTATAAATTCCACTTTGTTTTTGGTTTGAAACCATAATTCTTTTCTGTATGATTTCATACTTCCTCCTGAAAATCTTTTATTTTTAATTTTTTACTATTTTCTATTGATATTTTCAAGAAAATTATTTAATTATCAAAAAAGGAGGAGAAAATGGCTGTAATCACAATTTCAAGGCTTTATGGTTGTAGAGGAGCTCAGTTTGCAAGAAAACTTGCAGATGAATTAAATTATCTTTATTTTGATAAAGAAATTTTTTTTAAAGTTGCTGAAATAAGCAATGTATCTGTTAGTGAATTAAAAGCTTTGGAAGGATTAGTTGGCTATAAAATTGACATCTTAAACAAATTTATTGATAATGACTTTATAAAAAGAATAATTGGAGTTTCACATAAAATTCCAGACCCTGAACAATTGGTAAAATACATTGAAGAAACAATAATTGAATTTGCAAAAATGGGGAAAGTTGTGATTGTTGGCAGAGGAAGTCAATGTATCTTAAAAGATTTTCCAAATTCTTATCATATAAAAATTGTGGCAGATTTTGAAGATAGAGTTAAAAATCTAATGAAGAGGGGAACTTCCAGAGAAGGTGCTATTTCAACAATAAAAAGAA
Source organism: uncultured bacterium (assembly GCA_964593895.1). Classification (GTDB taxonomy): domain Bacteria; phylum DYJV01; class DYJV01; order DYJV01; family JALVYZ01; genus CAZQKL01. Next base: position 14,593 of record CAZQKL010000006.1, on the reverse strand, counting down.
TGGATGAATTAAGAAAAAGCTATATTGAAAAATTTTACAAAGTTAACTGGCTTGACCCATCATTGTATCACCTTGTAATAAATTTCAGTAAAGTTAAGGAAGAAAAAGCAATAAATTTAATAAAAGAATTAATAGATTTTGAAAAAGAAAGTTAATGCTTTTTTTTGAAAAAATAGTAGAAGAAAAAATAAAAGATTGGCTTGAAAAAGAAGATTTTACAAAAAATAAATTCTATGGGAAAAAGGTTGATAATACTGAATATTTTAAAGTTCCTGAGCATTTAAGAATTGCTTATCATATTTTAAAAAATGCAAATGTATTGCCAAAAGAGTTACAACTTAAAAGTGAAATTATAAAATTAAGAGATTTATTAGAAGAGATAAAAGATGAAAATGAATTTGTTAAAAAATTGCGTCAATTTCAATCAATGATTGCTGAATATAATATAATCACAAAATCAAAATTCTCTGAATTTTACACAAGAAAACTTATGAAAAAAATTGTGGGCATTTCAATATCTGAGGTAAAAGAAAAGAATAAGTGAAAATATCAATAATCACTCTCGGTTGTCCAAAAAATGAAGTAGATTCAGAAATACTTGCTAGAAAATTAATTGAAGAGAATTATCAAATAATTAATAATCTGGAAGAAAGTGAAATAATTATTATAAATACCTGTGCATTCATAACTGATGCTATAAAAGAAGCAATTGATGTAATATTAAATTGCGTTAAATTCAAAAAAAGAATTATTGTTACAGGTTGTCTTGTTAGTAGATTTGGTGAAAAAAAATTAAAAAAATTATTTCCAGAAGTTGAAGCTTTTTTTGATACATACAATTTTTTAAAAATTTTAAATTATCTAAAAGGTGAAAAATTTTCTAAAGAGAAAAAATTTATTTATAATTCAAATTTTTTAAGACCAGTCTCTAAAACTTTTAAATATGTTAAAATATCAGAAGGCTGTTCTCTTTCATGCTCTTACTGCACAATTCCAAAAATAAAAGGAAAACAGTTTTCAAGACCAGTTTATGATATTGTTGAAGAAATTAAAAAATTGGTTGATAATGGCACAAAAGAAATAATTTTAGTTGCTCAAAATACTGGAAGTTATGGTTATGACCTTAAAGATGGAACAAATTTGGTTAAATTATTAAAAGAAATTTTAGAAATTAAGGACCTAAAATGGCTGAGAGTATTGTATCTTTATCCTGAATTTATAACTGAGGAACTTCTTGAATTAACCTTTCATGAAAAATTCTGTTCATATCTTGATATTCCTATCCAGCATATTGATAGTAGAATTTTAAAATTGATGAATAGAAAATCTACTGAAAAAAAATTGTATCAATTATTTGAAAAAATTAAAGTAAAATATTCCCATATTTTTTTAAGAACAACAGTAATGGTTGGTTTTCCAACTGAAAGTGAACATGAATTTCAGAAATTATTAAAATTTATAAAAGATATTGAATTTTATAATCTTGGAGTTTTCAAATATTCAAAAGAAGAAGGCACTAAAGCTGAAAAATTAAAAGATGATGTGCCAAAAAGGGAAAAAACAAGAAGAGCAAAGGAGATTTTAAAAACTCAAAAAAAAATTGTAAAAAAATTAAATAAAAAATTAGTTGGAAAAAAATTAAATGTTCTTGTGGAAGAAAAATTTATCTCCTCAGGAGCGGTACTTACTGGAAGAACTGAATTTCAAGCTCCTGAAATAGATGGCATAACTTTTATAACTTCAAAAATTCCTCTTACAAATAACATCTATGAAGCAGAAATAAAAAAATTTAAAGATTATGATTTATTTGGAGAAATTTGTTTTCTTGACAAAAAAAATTAATGGTATTATTAGATGCAGAAAAAATTGGGGGGAAAAATGAACAAATCAGATATTGCAAAGAAATTAGCTGAAGAAACAGGAATAAAAAAGATGATTGCTGAAGAAGTTGTGGATATAATTTTTGATTCAATGACAGAAGCTTTAAAAAATGACGACAAAGTGGAAATTAGAGGTTTTGGTAGTATCAGAAACAGAAAATATGGGTCTTACACAGGAAGAAATCCAAAAACAGGTGAACCAATAACTGTTCCAGAAAAAAAATTGCCTTTTTTTAAAATTGGAAAAGAATTAAAAGAAAGAATTAACAAAAGCTAAAAGCCGCTTTTTGCGGCTTATATTAAAAATGAAAAACTTAATAATTTTACTTATATTTACATTAATTGTTGGGACAATTACCTCATATGCAGATATTTTTATTATAAAGAAAAAAGATGGAAGTATAGTAATTACAAATATTTCCACTCCTGAGATTTATAAAAATGTAAAAAGTATTAAAATTATTAAAACCAATCATCAAAAAAGAATTAACTATTCTCATTTAAGTTCAAACATTGATTATTTATTGAGAAAAGCAGCTAAAAAATATCATGTTGATTATCATCTTTTAAAATCTATTGCAAAAGTAGAATCTGACTTTAAGCATAATTGTGTATCTAAAAAAGGAGCAATTGGACTTATGCAACTTATGCCTGAAACCGCAAAAAGATTTGGTGTAAAAAATCCATACAATTTAAAACAGAATATCTTTGGTGCTGCAAGATATTTAAGATATCTTTTAAATCTATTTCACAATAACATAATTTTAGCAACTGCTGCTTATAATGCAGGAGAAAATATTGTAAAAAAATATCAAGGCATACCTCCGATTGATGAAACAAGAAATTATGTAAAAAAAGTATTAACTTTTTTTAAAAAGTATAAATTCAATGAAGAAATTTTATAATCCTGCAAATCTTCTCACATCTCTTAGATTAATTTTAATAATTCCAATTTTAATTTTGTTAAATGTAGATAAAAAAATTCCAAATCTTATTTCTGCAATTTTATTTGTATTAGCATCAATAACAGATGTTATTGATGGCTATATTGCGAGAAAATATAATATGGAAACAACTTTTGGAAAATTAATAGACCCTCTTGCTGATAAACTTTTAATTATTTCAGTTATTGTTTTACTTGTAAAACTTCATAGAATACCAATAGTTTTTGCATTAATTATTATTTCAAGAGAATTTATAATCACTGGATTAAGGGCAATTGCAAGTTCAGAGGGAATAATTATTTCAGCAAATAAATTTGGAAAGGATAAAACTTTTTTTCAAACAGTAAGTTTAACTTGTCTTATTATATACTATCCACTTATGGGTATTCATAGCTATTCAATTGGAATTTTTTTTCTCATAATTGCAGTTATTTACACAGTTTTTTCAGCTTATAAATACATAAAAGAATTTATTTCAAATATATGTTAATTTCAGTAATTATTCCTGTTTATAATAGACCATCATTCCTTCCAACTGCTGTTGAAAGTGTTTTAAACCAAACGTATAAAGATTTTGAGTTAATTATTGTAGATGATAATTCCACCAGTGATACTTATTTTAGTGTTTATCCATATTTGAAAGATAAAAGAATAACTTATTACTGGTTAAATAAAAATAGAGGTGTCAGTTATTCAAGAAATTATGGAATAAAAAAATCAAAAGGAGAACTTATAGCTTTTCTTGATTCTGACGATTATTGGCTTCCTGAAAAACTTGAAAAACAGATTGATTATATTTTAAAAAATAATTATTCAATCTGTCAAACAGAAGAAATATGGATAAGAAAAGGTAAATTTGTTAATCCAAGAAAAAAACATAAAAAAATTGAAGGAGATATTTTTGAAAAATCTCTTGAATTATGTATTGTTAGCCCATCAGCTGTTTTAATAAAAAGAGAGGTTTTTGAAAAAATAGGACTTTTTGATGAAAATTTACCAGCCTGTGAAGATTATGACCTGTGGTTAAGGGTTAGTTTACATTATAAAGTTGGGCTTTTAAAAGAAAAATTAATAGTAAAAAGAAATGGACATGAAGACCAGTTATCAAAATTAAAAGCACTTGATAGATACAGAATTTATTCACTTTTAAAATTATTAAAAAATCATAATTTAGATGAAAAAAGAAAAGCATTGGTTATTCAGACTTTAATAAAAAAAGCTAAAATTTATATTAATGGTTGCATAAAGCGAGGAAAAAAAGATGAAGCAGAATATTATAGAAATATTATTAAAAGATATTCAAAATTGTAAAATCTTTTTTATTGACGTCTCATTTCCAGTTGATGATAACCTTCTTGAAAATTCTTTAATTGAAAATGGTCAGCTTACTCCAATTTTAATTTCAAGAAAAAATAATGAATTTTTTATAATTGATGGGAGAAAAAGATTTTTTTTAATGGAAAAATTAAATTTTAAAAAGATAACTTTAAAAATTTTAAATTATTCATCTGAAATCATTAACTTTATAAAATTTCTCAAAATTAATCTTTACAGAAAATTTAATCCTATTGAAATTTCAAATTTATTAAAATATTCTGAAAATTATTTTCAAGATAAAATTTTAACAAAATATATTTTTTCAAGATTACAACTAAAATATTCTTCTGTTAATCTTAAAAATTATTTATCTTTACAGCATCTTACTCATTTTGGAAAAACTCTTTTAGTGAATGAAAAATTAAACTTAAACTTAGCAATTAAATTAAGTAAATTGGATGAAAAATCTCAAAATAAATTTTTAAAACTTTGTGAAAATTTAAAATTAAATTCTAATAAACAAAAAAAGGTCTTTGAAAGAATTTTTGATATTTCAAAAAGGGAAGATTTAAATTTTTATGAAACTATTGAAAAATATTTTAAAAAATATTCTATTGAAGAATATTCAAAGGCTCTTGAAGATGAATTTTTTCAAAATTTATTAAAAATTCATTCTCCAGATTATTACAATTTTATTGAAAAATTTAACAAACAAAAAAATTTAGTTTTATCAAATGTAAAAGGATTGAATATATATTCTCCATCAAATTTTGAAGATAATATTTTAAAAGTTGAAATTTTTTTTAAGACCTACTCTGAATTAAAGGAAAAATTAGAAAAATTAAAAGAATTTAACTTCCAATTATAGTAATTTCAACTTTTCTTATTCTTTTCCTAATATCATGATTTATAATAACAATCTGCTGCCACGTTCCTAAAGTTAATTTTCCATTTCTTACTGGAATAGTTAAAGATGGACCTAATAATGCTGCCTGAACATGACTGTGACCATTACCATCATGCCATGCAAAATTATGTTCATATTGGATATCTGGAGGAGCAATCCTATTTATTGCTTTTTTTAAATCATTAATAACGCCTCTTTCATATTCAATTGTTGTAATTGAACCAGTGGAGCCTAAAATAAATATAGACGCAATCCCATCTTTTATTCCACTTTTTTCCACTTCTCTTTCTATTTCATAGGTTATGTCCTTTATATCAGTGTTAGCATTTAATTCAAATTCTAATGAATTTTTATAAAATTTCATTTTTATGCAGCCAAAGCTTTAACTTCTGGAGAAAGAACCTTTTTAATCTTTTCAAGAGCTCTCTTTTCAATCTGCCTTACCCTCTCTCTTGTAATTCCATATTCATCACCTATTTCTTGCAAAGTTTTTGGATTATCAGTTAAATACCTATTTAAAATAATATATCTCTCTCTTTCATTTAATACATCAAGAGCTTCCCACAATTCTTTTTTCAAAATCTCTTCCTTTTCATTTTCTATTACTTCCTCTTCTGGATTTTTATAATCTGTTTCAACAAAATTTATAAAGGTTTTTCCATTATCATCTATTTCATTATCAAGTGATACATCGCTATGTTCAAATCTATTTTTAATTTCAATTATTTTTTCTTTATCAACATGATAGTCCTCTGCTATCTTTTCAACATAATTTTCTCCTGTTATTTCATCAGCAATTTTTGAAAATTTATAAAAAACTTTCTTTTGTAGTTGAGTTGTTCCAAGTTTTACAAGACTCCAATTTCTTAAAATATATTCATGAATTTGAGCTCTTATCCACCAAACAGCATAAGAAATAAATTTCTTACACCCTTTATCAGGATTAAATTTTTTTACCGCTTTTAAAAGACCTAAATTACCTTCTTGGATTAAATCTTTTAATGGAAATCCCAATTTCCTATATTCATTTGCAATTTTAACAACAAATCTTAAATTTGAAAGAATTAATTTTTTTGCAGCTTCTATATCATTATTTTCTTGAACTCTTTTTGCAAGTTTATATTCTTCTTCAGCAGATAATACTGGAAACTTGTTAATTTCTTTTATATATTTTTCAAGGGAATCATTTTTAACATCTGGTAAATTTAAAATTTCAATTTCTCCTCTCATTTCCCCCTCCTTCTTAATTATTAGCACTCACTCTTTTTGAGTGCTAATATATCATAAAAAAAAATTTTTGTCAATAATTTTTTTAAAGGGGCGTAAGCCCCTTTTTATTAATCAAAAGCGTTTTCAACTTTCCAAACATCCCATACTCTTCCAACTAAATCTTCTCCTGGTTTTAATGTTGGTTTACCAGGTTTCCAACCAGATGGACATGCTTCAGTTCCATTTGTCTGTCTTACATGTTGAAATGCTTGAATCTGTCTAATAGCTTCTAAAACATTTCTTCCAACTGGTGGACTTAATACTTCAAATGCTTGAACCACACCATCTGGGTCTATTAAAAATCTTCCTCTCACATCAAGTCCTAATTCTTCATCGTAAACTCCATACATTTTACCGATTTTTCCGCCTGGGTCTGATAACATTGGAAAAGGAATTCCACCTTCAACCATTTTTGATAATTCATTATCATTCCACATTTTGTGAACAAAAACAGTATCAATGCTCATTGAAAGAACTTCTACCCCAAGCTTTTGAAATTCTGGATACTTCTCAGCAACTGCTGAGATCTCTGTAGCTCAAACAAATGTAAAATCTGCTGGATAAAAGCATAATAATACCCATTTTCCAAGATAATTTGATAACTTTACATCAATAAATTTGCCTTTGTAATAAGCTTGGGTTTCAAAATCTGGTGCTTTTCTTCCTACTAAAATCATTTCTCTTACCTCCTCTTCATTTTTTTTATTTTGTTCAACTTCTTGTTCTGAAACCTTTTCAACTTTCTCTTCCTTTTTACCACCCACATTTAAACATCCTGCTTTCATTAACTCCTCCTTAATAATAATTATTACTAATATTGATATAAATAAATTTTATACTTTTGTCAAGTAATATTTAATATTTTTATAGGAAAAAATCAAGAAAAATAAACTCCCCTCATAATGAGGGGAATTTTTTGTTTTATAATAAGGATGAAATTGAATTTTGTAGATATGTTAATATTGAAGATGGTAAGATTCCAAAATATAAAACACCTGCAATTGCTATTGAAATTCCAAAAACAGTTGACATACTATATTTAGCAGTTACTTCAGCTTCACCTTTAAAATACATATATACAAGAACTCTCAAATAGTAATAAGCAGATATTGCACTATTAATAACTGCAATTATTGTTAATCCATAAAGTTTTGCATTTATTGCAGATAAAAATAAGTAAAACTTACCTAAAAATCCAACTGTTGGTGGAACTCCAGCCATTGAGAACATAAATACACTCATTGCAATTCCTAAAAATGGATACTTTAGCCCTACACCTTTTAGATCTTCAAGATTTGAATTAGATTTTTCTTTACTACTTAATGCTGATAAAACTAAAAAAGCCCCTATATTCATAAAACCGTAACCTAATAAATAGAATAGCATTGCTGAACTTGAAAGTTTTGTCCCTGCAACTAATCCAACTAATATATAACCTGCATGTGCTATACTTGAATATGCAAGCATTCTTTTAACATTTCTTTGTGCAAGCGCAATTAAATTTCCTCCAAACATGGTAATTACAGCAAAAAAAGCTAATAATTGAGAATAACTATCAAAGTAACTATTAAATGATTGAATTAAAACTCTTATAAATGCAGAAAATGCAGCTGCTTTAACCCCTGTTGCCATAAATCCTGTAATTGGACTTGGAGAAGCTTCATAAACATCAGGTGTCCACATATGAAATGGAACTGTTGAAACTTTAAAAAGAAATCCTGTAATTAATAGAGCAAGTCCTATGAGTAACATTGAATTAAAATGAAACTCTTTATAAATTCCTATATATTTCCCAATTTCTTTTAAATCAAATGTCCCTGTAGCTCCATAAATAAATGCCATTCCCAATAACATAAATGCTGCAGAAAAACCTCCTAATACAAAATATTTTATTGCTCCTTCAACACCTTTTTCATCTTTTCTAAAGCCAGCAAGACAATAAATTGATATTGACATTGTTTCTAATGAAATAAATATTGTAATTAAATTTGTGCTTGCAGACATTAACATCATTCCAACTGCAGAAAATAAAATTAAAGCATAATATTCTCCAAAATCTCTTTCTTTTTTTACAGTGTAATTCATTGAAGAAATTACAGTAAGTCCTGTTAAAATTAAAATTAATCCTTTAAAAAAAAGTGCATATTTATCAAGAACAATCATATGATTAAAAGCACTTAATGAATAATCTTTGATTATAAATAGAGATAAAATTGCTAAAATTACACCAATTATTGAAATATAACCATTATAAGAATATTCACTTTTTTTATCCTCACCAAAAACTCCTGCTATTAATACAATCATACCAAAAAGGGTTAAAATAATTTCAGGTAAAATTGTAATAATTTTAACATCACTAAGAGCTTTAAAATCTATCATTTTAAAAATCCTCCTCTATTTCTGTGCTAAATTTATAACCCTATTATTTGTTACATAATTAACAAAAAAAGTTGTCGTTTTATCAAACTTTTTAATAAAAAACTGTGGGAATATTCCCATTACAAATATTAAAATTATTAAAGGAATAATGTAGCAAACTTCTCTAATATTTAAATCTGGAAGTTTCATAATTTTTTCATCTTCAAGTGGTCCAAAAAAAGCTCTCTGATACATCCATAACATATAGAATGCACCTAATATTGTTCCAGTAGCAGCAATTGCTGCATACGCTATATTAGCTTTAAAAATTCCAAGGAATAAGATAAACTCACCTATAAATCCATTTGTTCCAGGAAGACCTACAGATGCAAGCATTGCAATCATAAAGAATGTTGCAAAAAGTGGCATCTGTTTAGCAACCCCAGAATAATCTTTAATGTGTCTTGAAGAATATCTTTCAAATAAAGTTCCAAGAAGTAAAAATAATGCTCCTGTAATAATTGTATGATTTAACATTTGAAATATTGCTCCTTGAACAGATTGAATTGTTAACATAAATAATCCTAAAACAACAACTGCAAGATGAGCAATTGATGAATATGCAATAAGTCTTTTCATATCTTTTTGAGCTATAGCAATTAAGGAAATATAAATAACAGCAATTAAAGTTAAAAATGCAATAATTGGTGTAAATTTCATTGATGCATCAGGAAATAAGGGTAATGCAAATCTATAAAATCCGTAAATTCCCATTTTTGATAAAACTCCAGCAAGTAAAACAGTTCCTGCAGTTGGAGCATTAACATATGTATCAGGTTGCCATGTATGAAATGGAATAATTGGTACTTTTATAGCAAATGCAAGGAAAAATGCTAAATATAACCACATTTGAGTTTTTACTGGAAGATGAAGTCTGTATAATTGTAATATATCAAAATTTGTCTTAGAATTCATCCAGTAAAGTGCGAAAATTGCAACAAGCATAATTACAGAACCAACCATTGTATAAATATAGAATTTTAATGTTGCATAAATCCTTTTATTATCACCCCAAATTCCGATTAAAAAATACATTGGAATTAACATAACTTCCCAGAAAATATAGAATAAAACTAAATCAAGAGCACATAATGCTCCAATAACTCCAGTTTCTATAAATAAAATACATAAGAAATATTCTCTTGCATATTTTTCCACATTCCATGATGCAATTATACAGATAAAAGTCAAAATTGTTGTTAACACAATTAAATACATACTTACAGCATCAACACCAAGGAAATATTGAATTCCCAACGATTTAATCCATTGATATCTTTCATAAAATTGAAATACATTTCCATGGGGAGAATATGCAAAAAATAGGTATAATCCCAATAAAAGTTCAATAAATCCGAAAAATGCACTTATTAATTTTGCTCCCCCTGAATTTTCTCTATTAATTCCCAATAAAGTTATTGCTCCAATAATTGGTATAAATGTTAAAAGGGATAAAATATGTTTTGTTAAAATTTCCATCCTGCTACTCCTTTTATAATATGTAGAAAATAGTTATTAAAATTCCAAGTAAAAGAAATACCACATAAAATTGTAAATTCCCTGTTTGGATGTATCTTAATGCACCTCCAACTCCTCTAACAGTCCCATAAATAAATCTTACTGCACCATCAACAATTAATTCATCCCAAATCATCCATAGAACCTGACCAAGAAAATATAAAGGTCTTCCAATAAGGCCTTCATAAATTTCATCTACATACCATTTGTTGTATGATAATCTATATAATAGCGGATATTTTTGGGCCAATTTTTCAGGCAATTCTCTATTTTTAACATACATTAGATATGCAATATAAATACCTAAAACTGCAACAATTACTGCAATTATCATTAACAAATACTCAACTCCAAGACTCATATGATGTTCAACAATATGAACTTTTTCATGTCCGTAATGAAATGAAGGTTGTAGAAATTTCCATATTCTATTTGAACCACCTAAAGCTTCAGGAACTCCAATATATCCACCAAAAATTGATAATATTGCTAAAATAATCATTGGCACTGTCATAGATGGAGGTGATTCATGTATATGTTTTTTAACTTCTTCATCAGCTCTACATTCACCATGAAATGTTAAAAATAAAACTCTAAACATATAGAATGATGTCATGCCTGCAGTAATTGTTCCTAAAGCCCATAAAAAGTAGTAACCATTCTCAAAAGCTTTTCCAAGTATCATATCTTTACTAAAAAAACCTGAAAATCCTGGAATTCCAGATATAGCAAGACATGCAATTAAAAATGTCCAATAAGTAATTGGTAATTTATCTTTTAATCCTCCCATTTTCCTCATATCCTGTTCACCGCTTAATGCATGAATTACACTTCCTGCACCAAGAAATAGGAGAGCTTTGAAAAATGAATGAGTAACAATATGAAAAACTCCAGCTGCAAATGCATAAACACCTACACCTAAAAACATATATCCTAATTGAGATATTGTTGAATATGCAATCACCTTTTTTATATCATGTTGAGTTAAAGCCATAGTTGCAGCATAAAAAGCTGTTATACCTCCAACAAGAGCAACCACATATAGGGCGAATGGTCCATGCATATATAATGGAGCACATCTTGCAACCATATAAACACCTGCTGTAACCATTGTTGCAGCGTGAATTAATGCTGAAACTGGGGTAGGACCTGCCATTGCATCAGGAAGCCATACATACAATGGAATTTGAGCAGATTTTCCAGTTGCTCCTAAAAAAAGAAGCAATCCAATTATTGTTGCAATACTTACTGGGATAAAATTTACATGAGCAAATATTTCTGAAAAGTTAAATGTATAAATTCCAGTTTTTCTTCCAAGAGTAAAAAAAAGTAAAAACATTCCAAGAATAAATCCATAATCACCTATTCTATTATAAATAAATGCTTTTTTACCTGCACTTGCAAATTCTCTATTTTCAAACCAAAAACCTATTAAAAGATATGAACATACACCAACTCCCTCCCATCCAAGAAACATTAGAACAAAATTATTTGCCAAAATTAAATTTATCATTGAAAACATAAATAAATTTAAATAGGTAAAATAACGATAATATCTTCCTTCATCATGTATCATGTATCCAATTGAATATATGTGAATTAAAAATCCAACTCCTGTAACAAATAATGCCATTGTAATTGATAATGGGTCAACAAGATATGCAACATTTACAGATAGTTCCCCTGATGTAAACCAATTATAAACAACAATTTCAAAATGTCTATGTGCAGGTGGTAAATTTAATAATTCTCTAAAAATCATCCATGAAACTAAAAATGAAAGTCCTACACTGGGACATGCTATCCAATGAATAATTTTTTTGGAAATTTTTTCTAATTTTGCACCTAAAATACCGTTAATTAGAACACCTATTAGAGGAAATAAAGGAATTAACCACACCTTAGCTATCATAATTTCAACTCCTTAATGTTTTAAAATGTTAATTTTAAATGAATCAATATTGCCTTTATTTCTGAAAAGCACTACAAATAAAGCTAATCCTACACCAGCTTCAGCTGCTGCAATTGCAAGAACAAAAAGGACAAACATCATTCCATCAATTGATTTTAAAAAATGGGAAAAAGCAACAAGCATTAAATTTGCAGAATTTAGCATTAATTCAATACACATAAATACAATTATTAAATTTCTTCTTACTATAACTCCTACTGCTCCTAAACAAAAAAGAAATAATGATAAAAAAATTAATACTGCTGGACTATGCATTTTATCTATTCTCCTTATTTTTTTCTTTTTTAGCTAAATAAACTGCTCCAGCTATTCCAGCTAACAAAAGCACTGAAACCAATTCAAATGGGAAAACATATTTTGTAAAAAGCTTCAGTGCAACATAATTTACACTTCCAAACCTTTCTGGTATCTCTTTCCAACATAATCCTTCCCAACCATGTAGAGGAACCATTCCATATCTTACAGCTTGAATAAAAAATATTACAATAAAAGCAATTCCAACTATTTGAAAAAGTCTTAATTTATATTTTCTTTTTATTTCTTCTTCAATGCTTGTAAGCATAATAACATAAACAATTAACATCATAATTGCACCAGCATACACAATAACTTGAATTGCTGCAAGAAAATCAAATCCCAATAAAAGATATATTACCGCTGTGCAAAAAAGAGTTGATACCATCCATAGTGCACTATGAACTGGATTTTTAGCTCCAACTACCATTATTGCTGAACCCATTGCAAAAACAACTGCAATGAAAAATATAATAACATCCATTTCAAACCCCTTTAACTTTTATATGTAAAGCTTAATTTTTCAGGTTCTTCTAAAACTTCTTTTTCAAGTTTAAATTTATTTTTATCGTAATCTACAAAATCGTAAACATTGCTATACTCAATTGCATCTTTTGGGCAAACCTCAACACAAAAACCACAATAAATGCATCTTAAGGCATCCACCATAAATCTATCTGGCATTCTTCTTCCATCTTCAGTTTCAATGGTTCTAATTGTAATAGCTTTTGCAGGACAAACTGCTGCGCATAATCCACAACCTACACATCTATAATTTCCATTCTCATCCTTTTTAAATCTGTGAATTCCTCTCCATCTTGGAGAAATATCTCTCTTTTCTTCAGGATATTGAATAGTAACAGGTTTTGAAAAGAAATTTTTCAATGTATAGCTTAACCCTTTTAAAATTGGAGTTATAATTGAAGGTTTTCTTAAATTATCTCTTATTTCTTCAATTGAGTAATATCCTTTCTTTTTTACAACACTCATGTTAATCTCCTTATTAAATTATTGCCATTACAATAGCGGTAACAATTAAATTTGCAAGAGATAAAGGTAAAAGCACTTTCCAACCAAAGTGCATAATTTGGTCTATTCTAAATCTTGGCAATGTAGCTCTTTCCCATATAAAGAAAAACATAAATGCAAATGTTTTTAATAAAAACCAAATTATTGGAGGAAGTAGAGGACCTTTCCACCCACCTAAAAATAATGTTGTTAAAATTGCACTAATTGTGAATAAATGTGCATATTCTGCCATAAAAAACATTGAAAATTTCATACTTGAATATTCCACATTAAAACCACAAGCAAGCTCACTTTCTGTTTCAGGCATATCAAATGGAGTTCTATTAATTTCAGCACATGCACAAACTATTGCAAGAAAAAAAGCTACTGGTTCCCTTACTATATTCCATAAATGAGATTGTGCTTCAACTATTCCTGTAAAACTTAACGTTCCATTAACAAGAACTATGCTCATAATGATTAAAACAAATGGAATTTCATAACTTATAAGAAGGGCAGAAGTTCTCATAGCGCCAAATAAACTGTATTTATTGTATGATGAATAACCGCCAAGTAAACATCCATAAGAACCTAAAGCAGCAAGAGCAAAAACATAAAGAATTGAAATATCTATATCTGAAACTATTAATTTTACTTCTCTTCCAAAAATTGTGATTTTGTTTGCAAATGGAATTATTGCAATTATTCCAATTGCTGTTATAAAACTTATCATTGGAGCAAGGACAAAAACTACTTTATCAGCTCTTTCTGGAATTACATCTTCCTTAAAAAAAGCTTTTATACCATCAGCAAGTGGTTGCCATATTCCAAATGGACCAGCTCTATTTGGACCAATTCTTAATTGGAAATCTCCAAGGAACTTTCTTTCAAGTAAAGTTGAATACGCAACAACAAGTAAAAGTAATAAAACAGAAATTATAGCGAAAAGAACATTAATTGTAACATCAATCAAAAAATCCATTCTAAATCTCCTCCCCAAAAATTCAATTATACCTTCTCTATTTTTACTGCACAAACTTTATATTCTGGTATTTTTGCAACT
>CAZQKL010000005.1:10848-32764 GCA_964593895.1 uncultured bacterium | reverse complement strand
GAATGAAGGAGTTAGCAGAACAGGCAGCAACAGGAACATACTCATCAGTTCAGAGGTTGATGATTGAGTCAGAGTATCAGCAGATGGCATCAGAAATTACAAGAATTGCTCTTGCAACAGATTTTAACGGAATTAAACTTCTTGATGGAACTTTATCATCAAGTCATATTAATCCAGCAGATTGGATTAATGACTTTAAGGTCAATGGTTTGGTTTCTGAAGGTCCATTGAAAGTTCACTTTGGAACAGGCAACTCTTCAGCAGAAGATTACTACTTTATTGCAATTAACAGTGCTACTGCATCATCATTAGGTGTTGGAAACAGTGCAAGCACATCAAGTGCTGGTTACACAATAAGCACTCAGGAAGCTGCGCAAAGTGCTCTTGCAGCATTAGACCTTGCAATTGAATCAAAAGACAAAATTAGAGCTGCACTTGGTGCATTACAGAACAGATTACAAAACACAATTACTAATCTATCAATTCAAGCAGAAAACCTGCAAGCTGCTGAATCACGAATTTCTGATGTTGATGTTGCAACAGAAATGACAGAATTTGTTAGAAATCAGATTT
Organism: uncultured bacterium; assembly: GCA_964593895.1. GTDB lineage: Bacteria > DYJV01 > DYJV01 > DYJV01 > JALVYZ01 > CAZQKL01. The sequence goes on along the minus strand of CAZQKL010000005.1, from coordinate 32,191 downwards.
TAGCTCAATCTGGTGTTGCAATGCTTGCTCAGGCAAATACACTACCTCAGCTTGCTCTACAATTATTAGGGTAAATTTATAAAGGGATGGGTTAATCTCCCATCCCTTTATAACAATCGTAAATTATAACAGTTCCCTGAGACAGTTTCTTCAAACTTACATAGGAAAATCCAGAATTTTTAATTTCATTAATAAAATTATCTGGAGTTGGAAATTTTTTTACAGAAGATGGTAAATAAGAATAAGCTTCTTTATCTGAAAATATTGAACCAATAAGAGGTAAAATTTTTTCAATATAGATTTTAAATAAAAAATTTTCTGGAATTGAAAATTCCATAATAATTAGATTTCCCCCCTTTTTTAAAATTCTGAAAAATTCTTTTAATGCTTTTTCTCTTTCAAGGATATTTCTTATGCCAAAAGCTATTGTAACAATATCTGCTACTTCATTTTTTAATGGAAGTTCTAATGCATCACCATTAACAAATTTAATTTTTTCTGATTTACTTTTTGCTATTTTTAACATTTCAAAACAGAAGTCTATACCAATAACATTTTTTTGTGTTTTTTTTAAAATTTCTATACTGCTATCACCTGTTCCGCAGGCAATATCAATTATTGTATCATTTTTCTTTTTTTTTACTAAATTAGCAAGAGATTTTCTCCAATATATATCCTGATAAAAACTTAAAAGATGGTTGAGAAAATCGTATCTTTTTGCAATTTTTGAAAACATCCTTTTAATCTTTTGAGGTGATTCCATACTAATGCCTGAATAATCTTTGATGGGTAAAAACCATTGTGACTTTTGGATTTGCTTCATTGCATGCTTTGATTACTTCATAATCTCTTTCAGAACCTCCAGGCTGAACAACTGCTCTAATTCCATGGGAAATCCCTACATCAACACCATCTCTGAAAGGGAAAAATGCATCTGAAATCATTGTTGAGCCTATAAGATTTCCTTTTTCTGCTTTCACTTTCTCATCAATTTCATCTTTTAATTTTTTATCCTTTAATCCCTTTTTAACCTCAAGCTCAAGTTGTTTATATGGAATACCATACTTTTCATAACACAATCTATCTGCATATTTTGTATAAGCTTTATATACTGCAATTTCAGCTACTCCAACTCTATCCTGTTCTCCTGTTCCAATACCAACTGTTACTCTATCTTTAACATATATAATTGAATTTGAAGTTACCCCATGTTCAACATACCAGCCAAAAAGCATATCTTCATATTCATCATCTGTTGGAGCTCTCTCAATTTTATATAACTTTCCATTATGATAAGCTTCTGCCAATTTAAAATCTTCTTTTTTTTCAATTTTATTTACTTGTGATTGTTGAAGAATTAATCCACCATCAATTAATGATTTAAAATCAACAAATCTTGTATAGCGATATTTTTTTAAATCTGTTAAATTTTCAATTTTTACAATTCGTAAATTTTTTCTCTTTTTCAAAATATCTATTGCTTTTCCACTGAAATCTGGTGCTACAATAACCTCAATATAAAATTGTGAAATAAAATCAGCAAGTTCTGAGCCTACCTCTCTATTTAATACTGCACATCCACCAAAACTTGCAATTCTATCTGCAAAAAAAGCTTTTTTATATGCATCTTCAATTGTTGAGCTAACTGCAACACCACAAGGATTATTATGCTTAATTATTACTGCACAAGGCTCATCAAAAAATTTTATAATATTTAACCCACTATCAATATCAGTAAGATTTATTTTGCTGGGATGCTTTCCAAATTGAATAAAATTTTCTTCAGTTAGTGAGCTAACAAGTCCATTATTAGGTGTTATAAATTTACATTCACCTAATATGAGATTACCATTAACAAGTTCATATAAAGCTGCCTCTTGGTCGGGATTTTCCCCATATCTTAATCCTTTTTCAACATATATCCCTTTTTTTTCATCAAAAATTTTCCATGTCCTTTTTTTGTATATTAAAATCTGTCCTCCAAAGTTAATTTCAATTTTATCTGGAAAATGGTCATCTAAAATTTTTCTATATTTTTCTTTTAAATTATTCATTTTTATTCACCCTTTTGTTCAAATTTGAATAATCTTCCTCCCATTACATGAAAATGAACATGATATATTACCTGTCCACCTTCTTTGTTTACATTTACAAGAACTCTATATCCAGAATCTGCCACATTGAAATCTTTTGCAATTTTTTTGCAAGTGTGTATTAATTTAACCAAAAGTTCGTTATCTTCTTCTGTAAAATCGTTTAATGTTGGAATATGTTTTTTTGGAACAATAAGAATATGAACAGGTGCTTTTGGGTTAATATCTTTAAATGCAATTACATCATCATCTTCATAAACTATCTGAGAAGGGATTTCTTTATTTATTATTTTACAAAAAATGCAATCAGCCATTTTCACACCTCCTTTTTTTGTTTTACCATTTTATATATACACTTCCCCAGGTAAGGCCACCGCCAAAGGCGGTTAATATTACATTACTTCCTTTTTTAATTGTGCCATCTCTTACCGCACAGTCAAGAGCAATTGCCACTGAAGATGAAGATGAATTTCCAAATTTTTCTATTGTAAGGTAAAAATTTTCAAAAGGAATTTTACTTAATTTTGCAACATTTTTTAAAATTCTCACATTTGCCTGATGTGGAACAACCACATCCACATCTTCTGGAGTTAAATTATTTGCAACAAGAGCAACATTTATACTTTCACTAAATCTTCTTACTGCTACTCTTAAAGAATCACTTGCTTGAATCATTTTTAAATAATGAAGTTTTTTATCAACACTTTCATGAGAAATTGGAGTTGTTTTAGACCCACCTCCTGGCATAAGTAAATTTTGTCCATTCTTTCCATCAGTGAAAATATGAGTTGATTTAATTGTGGGTAAATCTCTGTGTTTATATTTATCTTCAGTGGAAATAAAAATACAACCAGCTCCATCTCCCCATAAAATACACGATTCTCTATCATATATATCAATTACTCTACTCATAACTTCAGATGCAACAACAAGAGCATTTTTATATCTACCTGTAAGCAGATACTGTTTTGCAACATCAATTGCAAAAATAAATCCAGAGCAAGCAGCAGTAACATCAAAAGAAACAGCATTATCAGCACCAATTTTTGCTTCAAGCCAGTTTGCTCCACTTGGACAATGGGTATCTGGAGTAATTGTAGCCATGACAATTAATTCAATATCATTTGGGTCAATTTTTAAATCTTCATTCATTTTTTGAAATGCTTTAAATGCAAGGTCTGATGCTGCTTCATCTTTGTCAGCCCATCTCCTTTCTTTTATTCCGGTTCTTGTGTAAATCCATTCATCAGAGGTTTCAATATATTTTTTAAAATCATCATTTTTTACAATGTTTTTAGGAACGTAAGAGCCAGTGCCAACAATGTAAATCTCTTTTTCCATTCCCTCCCTCCGATTGTTATCAAGATTTCTGTCTTTTAAACTTTAATTAAAAATCAGTCAATACTTTTCTTTTTTAATTTTTCCCACCATTCAATTCTTTTTTTTATCTCTTTTTCAAATCCAAATTCTTTAGGTTTATAAAATTTTTTTCTTTTTACTCCATCTGGAAAATAATTTTGTGCAACATAACCGTATGGAAAATCATGTGGATATTTATAATCTTTTCCATATCCAAGCTTTTTCATTAAATTAGTTACTGGATTTCTTAAATGTAAAGGAACAGGAAGGCTTCCTGTTTCTTTTATTTCTCTTTTTACTTCTTTCATTGCCTTATAAACTGAATTACTCTTGGGAGATGTTGCTATATAAATTGTCGCTTGAGCAATTGCAAGATACCCTTCTGGAGGTCCGACAAATTCAAAAGCATGCATTGCATTTACAGCAACTTCTAAAGCATTTGGGTCAGCATTTCCAACATCCTCACTTGCACATACAATTAATCTCCTTAAAATGTATCTTGGGTCTTCTCCAGCTTCAAGCATTCTAAATAGCCAATATAATGCAGCATCTGGGTCACTTCCTCTTAAGCTTTTATGAAATGCTGAAATTAAATTGTAATGTTCCTCATAGCTTTTGTCATAATGAAAAAAGTTTTTATCAATAATTTCAAAAAATTTTTCTTTTGTAATTATTGCTTTATTTTCTTCCAATGAAGATTCAACTAAGTATTCAAGAGTATTTATTAAAATTCTTGCATCTCCATCTGCATAAAGAGTTATATCATCTATAAAATCTTTATAAAATTCAATTTGAATTCCTTTGTTTTTTAAAAAATTAATTGCTCTATTTAAAATTATTTTTAAATTTTCTTCTGTTAGTCTCTCAAGTTTTATTATTCTACATCTTGAAATTAATGGAGAAATTACTTCAAATGAAGGATTTTCTGTTGTTGCTCCAATTAGAATTATTTCACCTTTTTCAATATGTTTTAGAAAAACATTCTGTTGAGTTCTATTGAAAGCATGAATTTCATCAATGAAAAGGATATGTTGAATTTTTGAATTTGAAATTTTTTCAAGAATTTCTTTTATCTCTTTTTTACCTGTTAAAACAGCTGAAATTGAAATAAAAGGTTTATTCCATTCTTTTGATAGTAGAAAGCTTAATGTGGTTTTTCCTACTCCTGGTGGTCCCCATAAGATTAGATTTTGAGGTTTTAAATTTTTAACAATTTTTTCATGTCCTATAAATTCATTAAAATCTTTTGGTCTTATAAGCTCATAAAGAGGTTTTTCAAAAAGCATAATTATTTTGGTGTATACGGAATAAAATACTTTTTTGGATTTGCTCTAACTTTTTTAAATATTTCAATGCTATCTCCAACTTCAAAAATTGAAAAGGTTACATTTGTTGGATAATTTTTTATATTGTAATTGTCTCCAATATAAATTCTAAAAATTCCATTCTGTTTTGGTCCAAGAACATGATAATAATTTTTCCCATCTTTTTCCATGTAATAATTTGGAGTATAAACTATAGAATGGGTTAATTTCCCATTTTCATATATGTTTACAAGAACCTTAAACCAATAAATTTTTTTATTGGTTTTATTTGCAACATTTATTGTTGCATCAATTATATAGCCATTTGAACCTTTTTTTACATCGTAATGGGATGCATATATCTCAAGATATTTTACTTTTTTTAATTTTTCTTCTGTTGTTTGTTTATTAATTTCCCTTATCTTTTTTGTTCTATCACAGGAAACAAATAGAAAAGTAATCAAACATAAAAGAAATATTTTTTTCATGTTTTCAGGTTAGCATATAAATATTTGAAATTCAAGCTTTTATGATTAAAAAACCACGTCTAATGGTAAATTTTAACTCTTTTAAAGGTTTTTTTGCAGGACCTTTTATAACATCTCCATTTATGGAAAAAATACTTCTATGACATGGACATTGAAAATAATTATTTTTACTTATAAATTTTACAGTGCATCCAAGATGAGTGCATATAGAACTTAAAACTTTAAAATCTTTTCCTTTTTTTAAAACAATTATTGAGTTTTCTGGAAATTCATTAACACCTTCTTTAAGATTATCAAGAGAAATTTTCACTATTTTAAATGATTTAAAAACAGGATAAGTTAAAAATTTGTAAATAGAATAAAAAAATAATTCAATGAGGAAAAAAAGATTGAAGAGGAAAAATCTTCTATTCATTTTATTTAAATTCCTCCCAAAAGAGGGAGGAATTCTATTTAAAACATTCACATTTTTTCAGTAAAAGTTCATAATTTCTTTTAACTTCTTCCTGAATTTCCTTTATATTTTCTTCTTTAAGGTGTCTAAATCTTCCCTGAATTTTTAAATAATTTTCCACAGGTAACAGTTCTTTAACCTTAACATTTAATTTATATTTTCCATTTTCAACTTCATATAGAGGGAATACCCCTGTTTTAACAGCAAGTCTTCCTATTTCAATTGTTTGGTCAGAATTTATTCTCCAACCTGGGATACATGGAGAAAATACATGTAAATAAGCAGGTCCCTCAATAATAGAGGCTTTTCTTGCTTTATTCATTAAATCGTATGGATATGCAGGTGTAGCTGTTGCAACATAAGGAATTCCATGGGCAACTGCAATCTCTGGTAAATTTTTCTTCTTTGTTTTTTGACCAATACTTTTTTTGCCAGCAGGAGAAGTTGTTGTGCTTGCTCCATAAGGAGTGGAACTTGACCTTTGAATTCCAGTATTCATATATGCTTCATTATCGTAACATACATACACAAAATTATGTCCCCTTTCTAAAGCTCCACTTAAAGCTTGAAGTCCTATATCAGCAGTTCCACCATCACCTGCAAATGCTAAAACAGTAATTTTCTTATCTTTTGGTAATCTTCCTTTTCTTTTTAAAACTTTAATTGCAGATTCAACGCCAGAAGCTACAGCTGCAGCATTTTCAAATGCAACATGTATCCATGGAACTTTCCATGCGGTGTCTGGAAATGAACTTGTAACAATTTCAAGACAACCTGTTGCATTAGCAATTATCATATCAGGTCCAATTGCTTTTGTAATTAATCTAACTGAAAGTAGCTCTCCACAACCTTGGCAAGCTCTATGACCATATGATAAAATTTCCTCTTTTGGCAAATTTTTAGCTGTAATTTTTTCTATTGTAACCATTATCCCCTCACTCCTACAAATTTATACTCATTTGGTTTTCCATTTTTTACTGCTTCTTTTGTTTCATAATACATCTGTTTAAACTGGTCTATTTTAACATCTCTTCCAGCAAGGCCTGCGATAAAATCATTAACAATAATCCTATCCTGTCTATCATATAAAGCACTTCTTATTTCTATAGCAACAGGTCCTCCACTTGTTCCATAAGTTATTGCTCTATCTACAACTGCAAGACCTTTAAGATTTTCAGTTGCTTTTAAAAATTCCTCAAAAGGAAATGGTCTCCACAATCTTAATTTAATTAGACCAGCTTTTTCACCTTCTTTTCTTAATTCGTCAACAGCAAGCATTGCAGGTTCACCAAAACTTCCCATTGTTAAAAGAGCAATTTCAGCATCATCCAATTTATAAGTTTCAACTGGTTTAAAATATCTACCAAATTTATCACCAAATTCTTTCCATATCTCTAAAATAACAGGCTTTGAATTTTGCAATGCGACATCTTGAGCTTTTTTAACTTCTGTATAAATTTCTGGCACTCCAACAGGTCCCATTGTAACAGGTTTATCTGGATTCAAGGTTAAAAGTGGTTTAAACTCTGGTAAAAATGAATTAACCTCATCTTCAGATAAAAATTCAATTGGTTCAATCATGTGAGTTAAAATAAAACCATCCATATGAACCATAACAGGTAGGTAAACTCTGTGGTCTTCTGCTATTTTAAATGCCATAATATGAGCATCAAAAGCTTCCTGACCATTTTCACAAAAGATTTGAATCCAGCCACAATCTCTAATACTCATTGCATCTGTATGGTCATTCCAGATACTTATTGGTCCAGATAATGATCTATCAGCAACTGTCATAACAATTGGTAGTCTCATTGATGATGCAATATAAACAATTTCACTCATTAATGCTAATCCCTGAGAACTTGTAGCGGTATAGGTTCTTGCTCCTGTAGCTGATGAACCACAGCATACACTCATTGCAGAATGTTCTGATTCAACAGGTATAAATTCAGCATCAAGTTCTCCATTTGCAACAAGCTCTGAGATATGTTCAACTATATGAGTTTGAGGAGTAATAGGATATGCTGCAACTACATCAACATTGCACAATTTTACCGCTTCACTTACTGCCAATGATACTTCTATACCAACTCTTTTACTCATTACTTCTCCTCCTCCACCATTTTAATAACCTTGCCCTTACACTCTTTAGCACATATTCCACATCCTTTGCAGTAATCGTAATTAATTTCTGTATAACCATCTTCTCTTATTGTTATTGCACCTTCAGGGCAAAAAACATAACAAAAGTAACACTTTATACACCCACTTCTATCAATTTCAGGTCTAAAACTTCTCCAGTCACCAGTTTTATAAAACCTTGAACTTCCAGGCTCTGTAATTGCTCCTCCAAGTTCTAAATCTTGCCATTTAACTTCATTGATGTCTTTTACTGGCCATTTCACTTTAACTCTCCTTTAATTTATTTTTACCTGTTCATAGGCAATTTTACATGCTTCAATGTTCTTATCTGCTATTTTCCCAAATCTTTCCTTTAGTGGTTCATTAATTAAATCAACTGGAATTAAAGGTTTGACTTTTAGAAGAGCTCCAAGCATTACTATATTTGTTATTGGTCTTCCTATTGTATCAAGTGCAATTTTTGTAGCATTAACAGTTCCAACAGTAATGTCATCTCTACCAAGTTCTTTTTTTACATCTTCTGGATTTTTTACTGTGTTCACAACAAGAGTGCCATTTTGTTTTAATCCTTCAATAACATTTACAATTTCCATAATTGAAGGGTCAAGAACCACAACAATATCTGGATTGTAAACTTTTGTTCTGTCAAGTATCTTTTCATCTGAAATTCTTGCAAAAGCTTGTACAGGTGCACCTCTTCTTTCAGGTCCAAAGCTTGGGAAAGCCTGAGCGTATTTCCCTGAATTGATAGCAGATATTGCTAAAATTTCAGCAGATGTTACAGCACCTTGCCCACCTCGTCCATGAAATCTAATTTCAATCATTTTTAACTCCCATAAATTTTTTAGTTGTATACAATAAGCAATTTAAAATATCAATTTAATTTTTCTTAATTTTTAAAAGTTAATCTATTCTCAAGTGCTTTTGACAAAGTTATTTTATCAATATATTCAAGTTCTGCGCCCTGAGGAATTCCAACAGCAATTCTTGTAATTTTTATATTTTTATTTATTTTTTCAATGTTGTCTTTTATATACACTGCAGTAGCGTTTCCTTCTGCAGTTGGATTTGTAGCAATTATTATCTCTTTAAGATTTTTAGAATTTTTTACTCTTTCAAATAGCTCTTTAATTTTTATATTTTCAAAAGTTATGCCACTTATTGGTGAGAAAACTCCATGAAGTATATGATAAAGTCCATTAAATTTCCCGGTACTTTCAATATTTATCATGTCATTAACATCTTCTACAATGCAGATAATAGTTTTATCTCTATTTGGATTTGAACATATATTGCATATCTCTTTTTCAGTGAAATTGTAGCAAATTTTACACAGTTTTATCTTTTGCTTTAGATTTATTATTAAATTTCCAAGAGATGACACAAAATTTTCATCTGAATTTAGAAGATGAAAAGTTAATCTCATAGCGGTCTTTTCACCAATTCCAGGTAATTTTTTTAAATGCTGGATTAAGTTTGTGATAATTTCTGGATAATTATTCATTTTTTTTTTAAAACTATCTCTATTTTATTCCCTTTATTTTCTTCAAATTCATAAAAAATTTCTGCATTGTGAAAGATTAAAGCATATCTAATTATAAAATTTTCATATTTTAATTCAAAAATATTTGCAATTAATTTTTCAATATCCTTAGCTTTTTTTATATTGTTATCCTTGATGATAATAAAAATTTTATCTTCCCTTTCAGAGGTGAAAATGATTAATTCTTTTTTCTCCAAATCAACGTTAACGAAATTCCTGCTTAAAATTCTACATAAATTTAGTAACATAAGTGTTATTAAAGTTTCATCAACATAAATTTCTTCTATTTCCCCTAAATCTAAAGAAAATTCAACAGATGGTCTTTCAATTTCATATTTTGAAAATATGTAAAATTCTCTAATTATTTGATTTAGATTTTTTTTGACTTTTTTTATCCTTTCTGGATGTGCAAAGTGAAGAAGTTCATCCATAAGTTTCTTTATTTCATTTGATTTTTCTTCAATTAATTTTAAACTATCATCAAGATAATTTTGTGTTAGTTTTCCAACATCTTTCATAATATTTATTGTTTCAAGTTTTCCAATAATTACAGTTAATATATTATTAACTTTGTGCGCTATAGCTGCTGAAATATGGCCTATTTCTGCAAATTTTTTCTCTTCAATATTTTTTTCAAATAGTTTTAAAAATTTTTCTGTTTCAAAATATTCCAAGAGAAAATAACTGTTGTTTATAGGAGACACTTTTATTTCAATTGATTTGTTTGTAAAAAATCTGTGAATTATTTTATTGAAGATTTTATTTTTTACTGGACAATCTTCACATATTTCATCTTTTTTAAAAATATTGAAACATTTTCTTTTTGTTATATTTTCTTCTTTTATGTTGTAAAGATTAAGAAAATTTTTGTTGTAAGCTACAATATTAAAATCTCTATCAAGAATTAAAATCCCTTGAAGAATTGAATTAAAAAAATTTTTTATCTCCATTTAAAAACTCTCAACAATTATTTCTGCAAATTCACTACATTTAACTTCTTTCGCATCTTTCATACCTCTTGCAAGGTCATAAGTTACTTTTTTTGTTAAAATTGCCTTTTGAAAGCCTTTTTCAATAGTTTCTGCAACTTCATTCTCTCCAAGATATTTAAACATCATAACACCAGATAAAATTAAAGAACCTGGATTAACCTTATCAAGTCCTGCATATTTTGGAGCTGAACCATGAGTTGCTTCAAAAATTGCAACTTCATCTCCAATATTTGCTCCAGGTGCAATTCCAAGACCACCAACAAGACCTGCACATGCATCTGAAAGATAATCTCCATTTAGGTTGGTAGTTACTATAACATCGTAATCTTCTGGTTTAACGATTAATTGATAAAACATTGCATCAGCAATTCTATCATTTATAACGATTTTTTCCTCTTTAACATCATTTTCAAAACATATATAATCTTTAAATTCTTTCTCAGCAACTTCATAAGCCCAATTCCTAAATGAACCTTCAGTATATTTCATTATGTTTCCTTTATGCACAATTGTTACACTTTTTCTTCTATTTTTTATAGCATAATCAATAGCTTTTTTAACTATTCTGTATGTTCCAAATTTACTTATAGGTTTTATACCAATGCCGGAATCCTCACGAATTTTAATATTAAAATTTTCACCCAAAAATTCAATAATTTTTTTAGCTTCTTTAGTTTGAGCTTGCCATTCAATTCCTGCATAAACATCTTCTGTGTTTTCTCTAAAAATTACCACATTTACTTTTTCAGGAGCTTTTAATGGTGCTGGCACACCTTTATAATATTTTACAGGTCTTATACAGGCGTATAAATCAAAAATTTGTCTAAGAGTAACATTTAAGCTTCTTATACCCTTTCCTACTGGTGTTGTTAATGGACCTTTTATTGCAACTTTTACTTTTTTTATTTTTTCAATAGTTTCCTCTGGAAGATATTTCCCAAAATTTTTGTATGCCTTTTCACCTGCAAATGCTTCAATCCAGTTTATCCTTTTTTTGTCTCCATATACTTTTTTAAAAGCTTCATCAAATACAAGTTTTGAAGCTCTCCATATGTCAGGCCCAACTCCATCTCCTTCAATAAAACATATATCAATTGTTTCCATTAATTCCCCCTTCTATTAGAAATGTTTATAACCTTTTATTGCAATATTTAAATCAATATCATTAAAATAAAATTTTTTCTCTTTTCTGTCTGTAATTTCTCCTACAAAAGTTATTTTAACTTTATGTTTTTCTGAAATTTTTTTAATCTCCTTATCATATTTTTTGTCTGATGTAAAAATAATTGAATATTCTTCACCAGAAGTTAGTGGAATTGTGTAAAATTCTTCTTTAGAGAGAAAATTTGCCAATTTTTTAAAATTTTCTGAAACAGGCAAATTTTTTACATAAATAAAGGCTGATTTATTGCTTTCATCAAGAATATGTTCAAGATCTAATAAAAATCCATCAGATACATCTATCATTGAATTAACAATATTTTTTTCAACAAGTTCAAAAATAACTTCAGGATATAGCTCTTTAATGAAATGTTTTTTTAAAAAATATTCTTTTTCAGGAAAATTTATCTTATCTTTTAAAATTTTTAATCCGATTTCACTATCTCCAAGCTCTCCAATAACATATATGTTATCATTATTTTTTGCATTGCTTCTTAAAATAGTTTTTTTTAAAACTTTTCCAATTATTGTAATTGAAATAAAAAAATCTTTTTTACTTTTTGAAATATCACCACCTGCAAGTTGAACATTATACTTTTCTGAATAATGCTTTAAACCTTTAAAAAAATTTTTCAATTTTTGGAAATTAAAATTTTCAGGAATTCCAAGAGCTAAAAGAAAATATAAAGGTTTTCCTCCTGAGGAAAGTATATCACTTACATTTGAAATAATTGATTTTGCACCAATTTCATATAAATTATCTTTGAGTATAAAATGCACATTTTCAATTAATAAGTCTTTACTAATCAAAAAATTATTAAAATTAAAGCAGTCATCTCCAATAAATTTAGAATTGAAAAAATTTTTTATCCATTTAATTATTTGAAATTCATCCATATTTTAATTTTGCATAGTAGGAATTTTATAGACTTCAACCCCTGGTGGAGGAGTGAAGTTGAAAAAGCTATCTTTTATTTTTACATTTTTTTGAGGATTTTTGATTATTAATTTTACAATATCTCCATTTGTATAAAATACATGAGATTGGGTAATTTCAAATGTATTTTTTTTTATTGTTAAAATAATTTTTTCAATTAAAGTTGTTGGATTTTTTGGTATTAACTGAAGATAATAAAAATTTTTATTATCATTTCCCTCAATTAATGAATAATTAAATTCATCCTCAATTTTTTTCACACCTTTAAGTATCATAAAAATTAAATTTATTTCATTTGGAGATTTTTTTGAAAGTTTACCAACATTTACCTGATTTTCTGATGGATAGTAGTACCATATCTTTTCTCCATTTGATATTATTGATTGAACTTCAGGATATGTATAATCCCATCTCATAAAGTTTGGTCTTTTTAAGTAAAGAACCCCTTCATACTTTTGAAGCATATTAACTGATTTAAAGTAAGAAAATTGCACAAAATTTGATTTAAATGTTTTTATGTTATCATAATTTTTATGAAGCATTTCAATTACATATTTTGAATTTAATGAAAAAGAGTTTAAAGTTAAAAGAAGAAGAAAAATTAATATGAAAATTTTTTTCATGCTATACCTCTAAAAATTGATTTAAAATCTCTTGGAAGAGCTTTCATCCCTTTTTTGTTTATCTTTTTTAACATGTCTCTAAGCTGGTAATACTGTCTCAATAGCTTATTAACATCTTGAACTGTTGTTCCACTACCTTTAGCTATTCTTTTTCTTCTTGACCCATCAATAATATCTGGATTTCTTCTCTCTTTAATTGTCATTGAATTTATAATAGCTTCCATTTTTACAAATTCTTTATCATTAACTTTAAAATTTTTTAATTGTTTTAATTTACCAAATCCTGGAAGCATTTTAATTATTGATTCAAGAGAACCAAGCTTTCTTATCTGTTGAATCTGTTTTTTAAAATCTTCAAGGTCAAATTTGTTTTCTCTTATTTTCTTTTCAAGAGCATATACCTCTTTTTCATCAACCATAGAGGTAGCTTTTTCAATAAGGGTTAAAACATCTCCCATTCCTAAAATTCTTGAAACCATTCTTTCAGGATAAAAAATTTCAATATCATTCAGTTTTTCTCCAATTCCAGCAAGCTTTATAGGTTTTCCAGTTATTGCTCTAATTGATAAAGCAGCTCCTCCTCTTGCATCGCCATCAAGTTTTGTTAAAACAATTCCTGTAATGTTAACTTTTTCATCAAATTCCTTTGCAACATTTACAGCTTCCTGACCTGTCATAGCATCTGCAACAAGTAAAATTTCATGAGGATTAATTTTATTTTTTATATCTTGAAGTTCTTTCATTAATTTTTCATCAATGTGAAGTCTCCCTGCAGTATCAATTATTACTAAGTCAAGATTTTTCAATTTTGCATATTCAATACTTTTTTCTGAAATTTCAACTGGATTATCATTCTCTTTTGTTGGATAGCATTCTATATTAAGCTGTGAAGCAATTTTTTTTAATTGGATTATTGCAGCAGGTCTATAAACATCAGCAGGGACAAGTAATGGACTTCTTTTAAATTTTTTTCTTAAAAAATTTGCAATTTTCCCAGCGGTAGTTGTTTTTCCTGAACCTTGTAAGCCAACAAGCATAATTATTGCTGGTGGAGAAACATCAATTTTTAACGAATTATCCTCATCTCCACCCATTATTTTTACCATTTCTTCTTTAACAATTTTTATAAACTGTTGGGAAGGAGTGAGGCTTTTTAAAACTTCCTCTCCTAATGCTCTTTCTTTTACATAATTTATAAATGTTTTTGCCACCTTATAGTTAACATCAGCTTCTAATAGCACTAATCTAATTTCTCTTAAAATTTCCTGAATATTTTTTTCTGTTAAAACCCCTTTTCCTCTAATTTTATTAAAAGCATTATCAAGTTTTTCTGTTAAGCTTTCAAACATTTTTATCCTCCTTGAGGTCCTTCAATAATTACAGAATATAAAAAAAATTGCAATATTTTTAATTTTATTTTAAAATTTTTTTCATGAAATTTTCAGTTTTAACCTTAGGTTGCAAAGTAAATCAATATGAAAGTGAGTTTATTATTAATTCATTGATTGATAAAGGATATTGTTTTGTTAATTTAAATGAAAATCCTGATATTGTTATTATTAATTCATGCTCAGTAACTGAGGAAGCAAAAAGACAGAGCCTTCAGTATGTAAGAAAAGCAAAAAGATTGAAAAATTTGCCAAAAGTAATTTTAACAGGATGTGTTGTTGATGATATAAAAGAATGTAAGTTTGCAGATAAATGCATTTCAAATTTTTATAAAAAAGAATTTGCAAGACTTATAGATGAAAATGGTGATTTTTTCTATGAGAACATATTTAATGAGGATAAATTTATCCATTTACCAGTAAAAAGATTTTACAATACAACAAGGGGATTTTTAAAAATTCAAGATGGTTGCAAAAGTTATTGTTCTTACTGCAGAATTATATATTTAAGAGGAAAGCCGAGAAGTATGTTTGAAAAAGATGTTATAAATTCAATAGTTGAGATTAAAGAGAAACAGAATATAAAAGAGATTGTTTTATGCGGGATAAATATTAGTTTATATGGAGTTGATTTTGGTTTAAAAAATGGATTGTATAAGCTTTTAAAAAAAATTGATGATTTGTTAAGAAAAAAAGAAATAAAAAATTTGAGATTAAGACTTTCTTCTTTGAGACCTGAGGTAATTAATAAAGATTTTGTTAAATTAATTAATGAAAGTGAATATTTTTGCCCACATTTACATTTGTCAATTCAAAATTTAAATGATGATGTATTAAAATTAATGAACAGAAATTATAGGTTTATTGATATCTGCAAGGTTTTGGAAATTATTAAAAAGGAAAATGAATTTATTAATATTGGAGCTGATTTAATTACAGGGTTTCCAAATGAAACTTATGAAAGATTTAAAGATAATGTGAAAAAGCTTGAAGAAATTGACATTAATTATATTCATGTGTTTCCATTTTCTAAAAAAAAGGGAACAAAAGCGTATGAATTTAATGAAAATATTTCAAAAGAAGAGAAAAAGGAAAGAGTAAAAATTTTAAGAGCAATTGGAGAAGAAAAGAAAAGGAATTTTTTGGAAAAAAACTTAAATTTAATTCATAGAATTTTAATTGAAGAATTTAAAGATAATTATTGGATGGGATTTTCTGATAATTACATAAAATTTAAAATCAAAGTTGACTTAAATCAATTGAAAAATAAATTTATTAATGCTATAGCAAAAAGAATAGAAAATAATTTGATTATGGGAGGTGAAATTTATGGTAACTAAAGATACGCCATTCAGAGAATTAATGCAAAAATATCCTGAAGCTGTTGAAGTTTTATTCAATTATGGACTTGGTTGAATAGGATGTGTTGCTTCTCAGTTTGAGACAATAGAGCAGGGTGCTCTTGCTCATGGAATAGACCCTGAAGAGCTTGTTAAAGCTATAAATGAAAAAATTAAATCAAATTAATTTACCTTCAGAAAAAGGCACATACCTTTTGTGCCTTTTTCTCCCTTACTCTAAAATAATTCAAATAGGAAAAATTGGAAAAATTTCTTTTAAAAGAGGATATTACTATTACATTGGAAAGGCCTTTGGAAAAGGAGGTTTTAAAGGAAGAATTTTTAGGCATTTAAATAAAAATACAAAAAAAAGGTGGCACATTGATTATTTAAAGATATTCTGTAAAATAAAGTTTATTATTTTATTTCCTTTTTTAAATATTGAGTGCAAGTTAGCAGATATTTTAAAAGATTACTTTGAATTTGTGAATGATTTTGGAGCAAGTGACTGTAAATGTAAATCTCATCTATTTTATACTAAAAAAAGAGGGGATATCCCCCTCTTTTCTATTATTTTACATCAATTTCAATCTTTTTAGGTTTTGTTTCTTCCTTCTTAGGAATTTCTATTGTTAATACACCTTTATCAAGTGATGCTTTAACTTTTTCCTTATCAACTGTTGCTGGTAATGTGAATGACCTTCTAAATGCTCCATAATATCTTTCTGCTCTTAGATAATTCTCCTTCTTTTCTTCTCTTTCAAACTTCTTTTCACCTTTAATTGTCAAAACATTATCTTCAATTGTTATTTCAATATCTTTTTTATCAACATCTGGAACTTCTGCTTTAATTACAAATTTATCTTCTTCTTCATATATATCAACTAATGGTTCCCATATTCTTTCTTGTAATGCTCCTTCAGAAAATTTATCTAATTTTTCATCAAATAACTTATTCATTTCCTCTTGAATTGCCAATAAATCCTTTATAGGATTCCATCTCATTAATGTCATTTTTCTCACCTCCTTTCATTTTTTTCATTTTTAATATAGGTTGAATTTTTCACATGTCAAGATTAAAAAATAGTTGACAATTTTAAATTTTCAATTTATAGATATTAAAAATTTTAACGAAAGGGGGGATAATTTGTCTGTTGTATACTTAGATGAAAATGACACAATTGATACTGCCTTAAAAAAATTTAAAAAAGTAATTGAAAGAGAGGGAATTTTAACAGAACTTAAAAAAAGAGAATTTTATGAAAAGCCAAGTGTAAAGAGAAAGAAAAAAGCTATGGCTGCAAGAAAAAGACTTATGAAGAAATTAAAGAAATTAATGGCAAGAGATGAGCTATGAGTTTTAAAAAGAAATTAAATGAAGATTTGAAAAATTCTTTGAGAAATAAAGATACAATAAGGCTAAATACAGTCAGGTCAATTATTAATGCAGTAAAAAATAAAGAGATAGATTTAAAAAGAGAATTGAATGAAAATGAATTTTACGAAGTTTTAAATACACTTGCAAAACAGAGAAGAGAAGCAATTGAACAGTATGAAAAAGGAAACAGGAAAGACCTTGCTGACAAAGAAAAAAGAGAACTTGAAATTATTCTTGAATATTTGCCAGAACAATTATCAGATGAAGAAATAGAAGAAATTGTAAAAAAAACAATTGAGGAAGTTGGAGCGACAAATTTAAAAGACCTTGGAAAGGTTATGAAAGCAGTTATGCCAAAGGTTAAAGGTAGAGCTGATGGGAAAAAGGTTAATGAGCTTGTAAGAACTCTCCTTTCATAAAATTTATAGGGATGCTTTAATTGAAAAAGCTCCCTCTTTCCTTCTTTTATAATCAACCAATTGTTGTAGCAAAATCCCTTCTTGGTAAAATTTTGGTAACTAATGTTAATGGTATTACCACAGGTGGTAAAATAGTTGAAGTTGAATGTTATTCTGGATTTGATGACCCAGCAAATCATGGAGCAAGAGGGTTAACTGAAAGAAATAGGATAATTTTTGAAAAAGGAGGAGTTGTATATGTTTATTTAAATTATGGAGTTCATTGTTTATTAAATATTGTGGTTGGAGAAAAAGATTACCCAGCGTCTGTTTTTATTAGAGCTATTGAGCCAATGATTGGAATTGAAGAGATGAAAAAAAGAAGAAATGTTAATGATATTAAAAATTTAACAAACGGTCCTGCAAAGTTAACAAAAGCTCTTGGAATAGATAAAAGTTTTTATGGTGAAAGATTAGATGGAGATAGAATTTCTATTTTTTCCCCAGATAAAAAGGAAAATTTTGAAATAGTTGAAACAACAAGAATAGGGATATCTAAAGGGAAAGATTTATTGAGAAGGTTTTACATTAAATCAAATCCTTTTGTTTCAAAGCCTTAAAGTTAATATTAACAGGCACTGTTACAGTAACTCTCAATCTACACATATTTTCAGGAACAGTTGGAGGTCTAATTCCTTGAACATAAATTCCATTTTCCAATAATTTTTCTGAAATTTTCATTGTTGTAAATTCATCACCAATTAAAATTGGAATAATCTGAGTTGTGCTATTTAAAGTATTAAAACCAGCCTTTTTTAATTTTTCCCTTAATATTTTTGCTCTTTTAAAAAGAAGTTTTCTTCTGTAATAACCTTCACTACTTTTAACAATATCAATAGCTTTAATTGTAGCTCCAATAATTCCAGGTGGTAGGGCAGTAGTATAAATAAATGTGCGAGCTTTATTTATTAAAAATTCAATAAGTTCTTTCCTACCTGCAACATAAGCTCCAAATGTTCCTAAAGCTTTTCCAAAAGTTCCCATTTGAATATCAATTTCATTTTCAAGTGAAAAAAATTCACCTCCTCCACCACCATTTTTCCCAAGAACTCCTGTGGCATGGGCATCATCAGTCATTAATATTGCCCCATATTTTTTGGCTAAAAAATTTATCTCCTTTAATGGAGCAATGTCTCCATCCATACTGAAAACAGTGTCTGTAATTATTAATTTTTTTTTTGCTCTTTTTTCTTTTTTTAAAAGGCTTTCAAGATGATTTAAATCACAATGCTTATATATAAATTTTTTTGCTTTTGAAATTCTGCAACCATCTACAATACTTGCATGATTTAATTCGTCAGAAAATATAGCAGAATTTTCATCTGTTAAAGCATCAATTACACCAATATTTGCCATATATCCTGAATTAAAAATTATTGCTTTTTCAGTATTTTTTAATTGAGCAACTTTTTCTTCAAGCTCAATATGAGGCTCCATTGTGCCAGTTATAAGTCTTGAGCCAGTAGAACCTGCACCATACTTTTTTGAATATTCAATTTCAGCTTTTATAAGCTCAGGATGTCCGCTTAAACCAAGATAATTATTTGAACAGAGATTTAAAACAGTTTTCCCATTTAATACTATTTTCTGGTCTGGTTTTGAAGAGATTATTTTTAATGTTCTATATCTTCCTTTATTTTTAATTTCTGTTAGAGCTTTTTTTAAAATTTCAACAAACATTTATTCAATTTCAAGCCCAAGGTCTTTTATCATTTCAAAATCATCTTCAATTTTTCTTCCTTTAGTTGTGAGATAGTTGCCAATCATAATTCCATTTGCACCTGCAGAAAAAATTAAATTTTGTAATTGTCTTAAATTGTATTCTCTTCCACCACAAATTCTAATATCCTTTGTAGGGAAAATCACTCTAAAAAAGGCAATTATTTTTAGACATTCAATTGGATTTAAACTTCTTTTTCCTTGTAGGGGGGTTCCCTTTATTGGAGTTAAAAAATTTATTGGTAAAGAATCTACATCTAAATTTTTTAAAGTTTCTGCAAGTTCAAATCTATGTTGCCAATTTTCACCAATTCCAAAAATCCCACATGAGCAAACATAAAAACCTTCCTCTTTTGCTATTTCCACCATTTTAACATCTTCTTCATAATCATGAGTTGTGCAGATATTTTTAAAAAAAGACCTTGAAGTTTCAAGATTATGATGAAATCCTGTAACTCCAGCTTTTTTCAAATCTTTTAAGAAATTTTTATCAATAATTCCAATTGACACACAGCAGTTTAAATTTGTGTTTTCTCTTATTAATTCAACAGCTTTTAATATTTTTCTCTTCTCCTCTTTTGAATTAATACCTTTTCCACTTGTAACAATTGAAAATCTTTTAGCTTTTTTATCAAAATTTTTTGCAAAGTTTAATATTTCTTCAGGCTCTTTTAAAGGAAATTTTTGAATTTCAGTTTTATAATGAGAAGATTGAGCACAAAAAGAGCAATCTTCAGAGCATCTTCCTGATTTTGCGTTTATAATGGCGCAAGTTTTAACTTTCTGTAAATTATTTTTTTCTTTTATACTTTCAATCTTTGAAAAAATTTCAAAAAGTTTTGCCCTATCAGCTTTAATAATTTCATTCAATTGTAATTCTTCCAACTTCTTCAAGGGTTGTCACTCCTTTTTTAACTTTTATTAAACCAGCTTCCCTTAAGGTTCTCATACCTTCTTTAATTGCCTGTTTTTGAATTTCAAGGGATGTTGCCCCTCTATTTATCATTTCTTTTATTGTTGGTGTAACTTCAAGAACTTCATATATTGCAACTCTACCTTTATAACCTGTTCCTCCACATATGTCACAACCTTCTCCTCTGTAGACTTTAAATTCATCTAATTCTTCCTCTTTTACCCCCATTGATAACAATGCTTTTTTTTCAACTTTAATCTCTTTTTTACAATTTTCACATATTTTTCTTGCAAGTCTCTGAGCAACAACTATTAGAAGCGAACTGCTAACAAGAAATGGTTCAACTCCCATATCAATTAGTCTTGTAACAGTGCTTGGTGCATCATTTGTGTGTAATGTTGAAAGAACAAGGTGTCCAGTAAGAGCAGCTTTAATCGCAATTTCAGCTGTTTCTGTATCTCTAATCTCACCAACTAAAATAATATCTGGGTCCTGTCTTAAAAAAGCTCTTAAAGCTGAGGCAAAAGTTAGACCAATATCTTCTCTAATCTGCACTTGATTTATACCTTCAAGATTGTATTCAACAGGGTCTTCTGCAGTTGAAATATTAACATCAGGTTGATTTAACTCCTGTAATGCTGAATATAGTGTAGTGGTTTTACCACTTCCTGTTGGTCCTGTTACAAGAACCATGCCATAAGGTTTATGAATTGCTTTTCTAAAAAGATTTAATTCTCTTTCTTCAAATCCTAAAACTGATAAATCAAGTTGAAGATTTGATTTATCAAGTATTCTTAAAACAACTTTTTCACCAAACAGTGTTGGCAAAGTTGAAACTCTGAAATCTATTTCCCTTTCTTTAGAATATTTTAACTTAATTCTCCCATCCTGAGGAAGTCTTCTTTCAGCTATGTTTAAGTGAGACATGATTTTTATTCTTGAAATAATTGCATTTTTAAGTTTCATTGGAAGAGTTAAAAATTCTTTTAAAACCCCATCTATTCTAAATCTAACTCTAAATCTTTTTTCATAAGGTTCTATATGAATATCA
>CAZQKL010000005.1:2581-10838 GCA_964593895.1 uncultured bacterium | reverse complement strand
TTTATTGCTTCTGTTAAAATATAATTAACAAGCTTTATAACAGGACCTTTTTCAGACTCTTTTTCAATTGTTTCAACATCAATTTCTTCATCTTCAGCAAATTCTGAAAAATCAAAATCCTCAAGAGAAAAATCAGCACTTATTTCATCAATAAGTTCAGACTGGTCAAAAAGCTCATTAATTGTTTTTGAAATTGCACTTGGAGAGGCAATTGCAACTTCAATGTTATATCCAGTATAAAATCTTATATCATCAATTGCACTAATATCTGTTGGGTCTTCCATAGCAACAATAATAGTATTTCCAAGTCTGTTAATAGGAATAGCTCTATACTTTTTTATCATGCTTTCAGGAAGAAGTTTTACTACATCTTTGTTAATTTCATAATTAGTTAAGTCCACAACAGGAACTCCAAGTTGCAGGCTTAAAGCATTTAATAGGTCTTCTTCAGAGATAAATTTTTTTTCTACAAGAATTTTGCCTATCTTATCTTTGAAATTCCTTTTCTCCTGCTCTTTCAATGCAATTTCAAGTTGTTCTTTTGTAATTAAACCATGTTCAACTAAAATTTTACCGATTTTATCTTTTATTTTTCTCATTTAAACCTCTATAAATTTTTTCTATTAATTTTTCCTCTACTTTAATTCCTGTCCAGAGCTCAAAGCTTTTTACTGCCTGATAAATTAACATCCACATGCCATTTATTGCTTTAAAATTATTTTTAATAGCATTTTCTATAAAATATGTGTTTAAATATTTCACATCAAAAAAACAGCAATTATTTTTAAATTTTGAATAATCAATATTTAAATCCACAGAAGTTGCATTGATTACAAGTTCAATTTCATTTAAGTTATCAATTTCTGTATATATTTTTCTACTTATTTTTTTTAATTCTTCTGCTTTTTTTTTATTTCTATTTATTACAAAAATTTTGTTAACTTCATCAATAATTGCATAAATTATAGATTTTGCAGTTGCTCCAGCTCCATAAATTAAGATATTTTTTTTATAAAAGTCAAAATTTAATTTTTCCCTAACAGCTTTTTTAAATCCATAACTATCTGTATTGAAAGCTGAAATTTTTTCATTAAATTTAATGCAATTTGCAATATTAAATTCTTTTTTCTGGTCAAGAAATTTTCCTGCATATTCTTTATATGGAATTGTTATATTAAATCCTTTTATTGTTTTGATTTTCTGGCATTTTTTTATAAAATTATTAAAATCATTTTCATTAAAATTTGCATCAAAAACCAAATATACAGCATTTATCTTGTAATACTCAAAAAGAAAGTTATGAATTTTTGGAGATAAAGAATAAGATATATTTTTTCCAATTAATCCGTAAATTGAGGTTTTTGCATCAATCATTTTTTTAATTTATTCAATCTTTCAACAGCTTTTTCAAGTGTTTCCATTTTTTTACAAAAACAAAATCTTATATACTTTTTACCAATTTCATTTTCTTTACTAAAAAAACTGCTACCAGGAACAACTGCAACTCCAATATTTTTTATTAAAAATTCAGTAAATTTTAAATCATCTGAATAACCAAAATTTTCAAATTCGCACATTATATAGTAAGCACCTTCAGGTTTTATTGCATTAAAACCTATATCAGTAAGAGCATTATAAAGAAAATCCCTTCTTTTTTCATAAAATTCTTTAAGCTCTTGGTAATATTCATCTGAATTTTCAATTGCCTTTGCACAAGCTTCCTGCAATGGAGCTGGAGCTCCAACAGTTAAAAAATCATGAATTTTTCTTATACCTTTTGTTAGATTTTCTGGAGCAAGAATGTATCCCACTCTCCAGCCAGTTACACTAAAAGTTTTTGAAACTCCACTGATAGTTATGGTCCTTTGTTTCATTTCAGGTAAAGTTGCAATTGGAATATGTTGTAGATTATCATAAATTATATGTTCATAAATTTCATCTGTGATTACAATAACATCGTATTTTTTGCAATATTCTGCAATTAATTTAAGTTCATCATAAGAAAAAACTTTTCCAGTTGGATTATGAGGAGAATTGAGAATAATTGCCTTTGTTTTTTCATTAAATACTTTTTTAAGTTCCTGTTCTTCTAATTTAAATTCTGGGGGTTTAAGTTTAAGATATACAGGTTTTGCATCACTAATAATAGCATCGGGTCCATAATTTTCGTAAAAAGGTTCAATAACAATAACTTCCTCATTTGGATTTACAACTGCTAAAATTGAAGCAATCATACATTCAGTAGAACCGCAACAAACGGTAATTTCAGTTTCAGGGTCATATTCAATATTGTAGAATTTTTTATACTTTTCTGAAATAGCTTTTCTTATTGATTTTGTTCCCCAAGTTATAGCATACTGGTTATAATCTTTATCTATAAATTCTTTTGCATATTCTTTTAAAAATTTAGGTGCTGGAAAATCTGGAAAACCTTGAGCAAGATTAATTGCTTTGTATTCATTAGCAATTCTCGTCATTTCTCTTATGACAGATTCTTCAAATTTATCTGCTTTAACTGATGGTTTAACCTTCATTTTTCCACCTTCTTTGTTATCTTTTATATTTTTCAAAAAACACAAATTCTTCAAAATTTTTTCTTTTTGGAGCTGATGGAATTTGAGCAGGATATCCAAGAGGTGTCATAGAAACAACTTCCACATCATCTGGAACTTCAAGGATTTCTTTTACTTTATTTGCATCAAAATAACCGATTATTACTGTGCCAAGACCAAGGTCATGCGCAATTAATGATAACGTTTGCATTGCAATTCCAGAATCAAACATATACCAATCACCTTTGTCAGTAACAGCTTCTCCTTTTTTAAAACCAGAAAGTCCTTTTTTTGCAAGCTGAACAATTAAAACTGGAGCTTGAAGCACAGCCTTTGTTGCAGGATTTCTTGGTGGTAATGTTTCTGATATTTTTTTTATTGTATTTTTATCTCTAACAACTACGAATTCCCAGCATTGAGTATTTGCCCATGAAGGACTCATTTTAACATGTTCAAAAATTTCTTTAATTAATTCATCTGAAACTTCTTCATCTTTATAATGTCTTATACTTCTTCTTGTAATTATTGCTTCTTTCAATTCCATTTTATTCCTCCTTTTCAAAAGTTTTATAGAATTCAATTATTTCCTTTACTGAGAGATTTTCAATTCTAACATTTTCTCCAAAATTTTTTTGTAAAAATTCTATAGCATTTTTATCAAATTTGTAAAATGGATTATTTCTCAAAGAATTTATAAGTTTTTTCCTTCTTGAAAAAAAAATGGCTTTTACAAATTTTAAAAAATCATTAAAATTTTTAATGTTGTTTTCTTTTGGGATTAGTTTAATAATTGATGAAAAAACTTTAGGTTTTGGTATAAAAGATTGAGGCGAAACATCAAAAATTTTTTCTACCATACAATAAGTTTGTGAAATTACGGAAAGTATAGAATAATTTTTACTTTTATGCTTACTAACCATTCTTTCAGCCACCTCTTTTTGAACCATAAATACTCCATATTTCATAAAAGAAATATTTTCAATTATTTTAAATATAATTTGAGTTGCAACATTGTATGGAAGATTTCCAACAAATTTATATTTAACATTTTTTTCAAGATTATTAAAATCAAAATCTAAAAAATCAATATTTACAATTTTAGCTAATGGATATTTCCCCTTAAGTTTTAATGAGAAATAATCGTCTTTTTCAATTAAAATTAGATTTTGACAATTCAAGTATAAAAAATCTGTTAATGCACCAAGTCCAGGGCCTATTTCAATTATTTTTTCATCCTTTTCAGGATTTATAATTTTTACAATTTTTTCTAAAACATTTCTATCCTTTAATAAATGCTGTCCAAGTGATTTTTTAAATTTCATTAAAAATTTTTTTAAAATATCTTTTTGAATAAAAATAGGCAATTATTGAAAAAAATGACCCAAGAATTAAAAAACCGATGCAAACAGGAATTATTACACTTTTACCAAGTTCAATTAAATTATTTAAATTCAAATTATTAAAATCTGAAAATCTAATTAAATCTGGTTCAAAATTAAAATTTATCATCGTAAATTTTCCAATTTCATATTCTGAAAAATAAATTATTGGAATTGTAATAGGATTGCAAATAATTAATGAACCAAAAATGCTTGCTGATTTACTTGCATTACAAATTATTGAAAAAATAATACACAAGATTGTGTGAAAACCCAATAATGGGCTGAAAGCTATAAATACTCCAAGAGCAATTCCTCTTGCTATTCTTTCTGGGCTTTCTCTTCCTTTTATTAAAATGTGATAATATTCTCTTATTTTTCGTGTAAACTTCATTACAGTTTAAGTCTTGAATTAGCATTTTCAGATAAACTAAATTGAAAGTTAGGATTTTCTAAAAATCTATAATATCCTGCAAATGCAATCATAACCCCGTTGTCAGTGCAAAATTTTGGGCTTGGAGTAAAAAATTTTAGATTATTTTCTCTGCAAAAATTTTTTATTTTTTCTTTAAGATAACTGTTGCAGGCAACTCCTCCTGAAAAACATACGTTTTTTATGTTATATTTTTTTATTGCTTCATTAATTTTAAATATAAAAACATCTGCAATCGCTCTTTGAAAAGAAGCGCATATATCTTCTATTTTTGCGTTTCTGTTTTTTTTTATATAATTTTTTACAGCGGTTTTTAATCCACTAAAACTAAATTTGAAATTATCTTTTTCAATAAATGCTTTTGGAAAATCAATTTTATATTCATCTCCATTTTTTGCTAATTTTTCCACAATAGGACCTCCAGGATAGCCAAGAGAAAGCATTTTTGCAACTTTATCAAAAGCCTCTCCTACAGCATCGTCAAGAGTTTTGCCAAGAAGTTTGTATTTGCAATAATTTTCAACAATATACAAATTTGTATGCCCTCCTGATGCAACTAATGATAGAAAAGGAAATTCAATATCATTTTCAATTAAAACAGAAAGGATATGACCTTCAAGATGATTTATAAAATAAAGCTTCTTTTTGGTTGCATAAGCTAAAGCCTTGGCAAAATTTAAGCCAACAAGTAGAGAACCTATTAATCCAGGACCTTTTGTAACAGAAATTATATCAATATCTGAAATTTTAATACTGGCTTCATTAAAAGCAATTTCAGTTAAAATTTTAATTTTTTCAATATGCTTTCTTGATGCAATCTCAGGCACAACCCCTCCAAAAATTGAATGCTCTTTTGTTTGTGAATATACAATATTAGCGTAAATTTTTTTATTTTCATCAATTATTCCAATTGCAGTTTCATCACACGAAGTTTCTATTCCTAATATTAACATTTTAATCCTGATTTTAAAATATCGTGCATATGAATTATTCCAGAAACTTTTCCATTATCATCAAGAACAAAAAGATTTGTAATTGCAAATTTTTCCATTTTTATTAGTCCATTTAATGCTCTTTCATTTTCATTTATTGTTTTTGGATTTTTTGTCATAATATCTTTTGCCTTTATTTTTAAAATTTTATCTCCAAATCTTTCTATTGCTCTTCTTAAATCACCATCAGTAATTATTCCTAAAAGGTTAAATTTTTCATCAAAAACTCCTGTGCAACCAAGCCTTTTATTACTCATTTCATAAATTATCTCTTTAAAAGGAGTTTCTGGAGAAACTTTTGGAATTTCTTCTCCTGTATGCATTAAATCTTTTATTTTTAAAGTTAATTTTTTTCCAATTAATCCGCCAGGATGCCTTATTGCAAAATCTTCATATTTGAAATCTCTCAATTTTGATAAAGTTAATGCTAAAGCATCCCCAAATGATAAAATTGCAGCAGATGAACAGCTTGGAGCAATATTTAAATGGTCAGCTTCATTTTCTACAGGAATAATGTAAATAATATCAACAAGTTTTGCAAGTCGTGAATCTTTTCTTGAAGTTATTCCAATTATTTTTTTTGATAAAAGCTTTAATGTGGGAATTATTGAAATAATTTCCTCACTTTCTCCACTATTTGATACAGCTATCACAATATCCTCATTTGTTACAACCCCTATATCTCCATGAAGAGCTTCAGCTGGATGAAGAAAAATTGAAGGAGAACCTGTGCTTGAAAGAGTTGATGAGATTTTTTGGCATATAAGTCCAGATTTCCCAATTCCAGTGAGAATTATTTTTCCCTTGCATTCATATAAAATCTTTACTATTTCTGCAAATTTTTCATTTATGGTAATTTTTACTTTTTCAAGTGCATGAATCTCTTTTTCAATAACTTCTTTGCCAAAATTAATAATTTCATTAATATTTACCATAGTACCATCTTGGAAAATATTTGTTAGATTTTGTGTTTGTTATTTGATATTCATTTCCTGTTTCAAGATTTTTTATAAAAATCTGATAAAATCCATTGACATTTCTTGTAAAAATTAAAAATTTATTATTCTTTGATACATCAGGATATTCACCTTCTGTTATCTCTTCAATATGAAATAGATTTAGAGAATTACGAAATATTTTGTAACTATTTCCAATTAAAGCTGAATAGTAAACATAATTATCATTTGCTCCCCATGATGGATAACAGCAATAATTGTGGCCAAATGAAACTCTCAAGGTTTTTTCAGTTTTAATATTATACACATAAACTTGAGGAGAGCCAGTTCTATCAGATACAAATGCAATCATATTTCCATTATGACTAAACTTTGGAGAAACTTCATCAAATTCAGTTTTTGAGATAACCTTTAACAATTTGCCATTTAAATTAAACAATCCAATATCAGAGTTTCCATTTTCTCCAAACATAGCAATTATTTTTTTACCATCTTGAGAAATATCAGGAGAAGCACTAAAAGAACCTAATTTTATTATAATCTTTTTAACTCCTGTATTTAAAACCTTCATTACAACTCTTGCTCTTCCAGTTAAAAAAGATGTATATAAAAGATAATCCTTATAAATTACAGGAGAGGTCGCAATTGACTTTGAAAATGTTAATCTTTTAACATTTAATCCATCATAATCCATAAGGTATATCTGTTTTTTTCCAGTAATATCATCAACATATAAAATTTTATCTTCAAATATACTCTTTTTTCCAGTTATAATTTGCAATATATCATTGCTTGCTCTATGTGCAATCCTTGTTAAAACATTTATTGAACCTGAATAATATTTGATAAGTGAATCTTGTTTTAAAAATAGGTCCCTTACAGTTAATTTAAGTAATATTTGATTTTGTTTTTTTGAAATTTCACCTTTAATTAAAAATTCAGAATTTTCATTGCTGAATTTAATATTTTCAGAGAAAATAAGGTCTCTTTTTATAATTGATTGAATTTTTTTAGCAAAATTATTTAATGCTGGATTTAAAGAAGAAAAGTTTTCAATAATTACAGGAATTTTTCTTTTTCCTTTTGCCTGGACATTTAATGTTATTTTTAAATCGCAAAAATGATTTGAATTTGTTAAAAATATAAAAATTATCATTAAAAATATTTTTTTCATTGCATTAACCACTACTACGATTTATAAAAAAAATCAACTTGATAAAAACATTAATTTATTATAGTAGGTGTGCATGAAAATTGCAATAATAGGTGCTGGAAGAGTAGGAT
Organism: uncultured bacterium; assembly: GCA_964593895.1. GTDB lineage: Bacteria > DYJV01 > DYJV01 > DYJV01 > JALVYZ01 > CAZQKL01. The sequence goes on along the minus strand of CAZQKL010000005.1, from coordinate 3,242 downwards.
TAAGCCTTGTAAAAGTTTTATGGAAAAATTTTAAAATTATATCAATATGTGAAAAGAATGAAAAAGAGATTGGGAAATTTCGCAAAGAATACAAAAGCTTAGAATATATTGGAACAAATCCTTATTCTGCATCAATTAACGCAGATGTAATTTTTATAACAACTCAAGATGATTTTATAGAAAAAGTTTGCAACGAAATTTTTGAAAATAGGGATATTAGAGATAAATATGTTTTTCATTGTAGCGGTTCATTACCATCAACGATTTTAAATTCTGCAAAAAAAAATAATTGTTATATAGGTTCAATGCATCCACTTCAAACAGTTCCAGATGAAATTAAAGGTCCTGAAAATTTAAAGAAAGCATATTTCTGTTTGGAAGGTGATAATGAAGCTGTTGAAGTAGCAAAAAAGATAGTAGAAAAGATAAGTGGAAAATATTTTATAATTTCTCCTGAAAATAAATCTCTTTATCATTTAGGAGCTGTTTTTTCTTCAAATTTCATAAATACAATGGCTTATATAGGGTTTAAAATTTATGAAAAAATTGGAATTGTAAAAGATGATAAGGAGTTTTTAGAAATTATTTCACCATTAATTGATGGAGCTATTAATGGAATTAAAAGTTACGGAATTTATAAATCTTTGACAGGTCCAATTGT
>CAZQKL010000005.1:0-2481 GCA_964593895.1 uncultured bacterium | reverse complement strand
ATAAAGGATGTTGTAACTCCACCATATGATGTAATTACTCCTGAAGAGCAAGAATATTTTTACAGAAAAAGTGAATATAACATAATAAGATTGATTCTGGGTAAAAAATTTTCAGAAGATGATGAAAAAAACAATCGTTATACAAGAGCTAAAAATTATTTTAATAATTGGTTAAAACAAGGAATTTTAATAAGAGACTTAACTGAGAATATATATTTTTTATCAGAAGATTTTGAAATTGAAGGTAAAAATTACAAAAGAGAAGGTTTTATAGTTATTTTAAAATTAGAAGAATTTGATAAAGGGAATATTTTACCCCATGAAAAAACTTTAAAAGGTCCAAAAATAGATAGATTTAATTTGATTAAAGAATGTAAGGCAAATTTTAGTCAAATTTTTTGCATATTTTCAGACCCTTCCCTTGAGACAATAAAAAATTTAAGAGAATGTGCCTGTAGCACAAGTCCATATTTTTCATTTACCCTTAACAATATAAATTATAATTTCTGGAAAATTCATGATAAAAAACTTGAAAATAAGATACAGGAAATTTTGAAAGATAAAAAGATTTTTATTGCTGATGGGCATCATAGATATGAAACCGCTTTACTTTTTAGAAATTACATAAAAGAAAAATTAAATATTTCAGAAGATGTTGAGACACCATACGATTATGTGATGGTTTATCTCTGCCCAATGGAAGATGAAGGACTTGTAATTTTACCTACTCATAGAGTGGTAAAAAACCTAAAAATAGATAAAAAAATTTTTTTAAAAAATCTTGAAAACTATTTTAAATTAAAATCATTTGCAAAGAAAGATTTTTTAAAAGCAAAAGAAGAGTTAAATTCTTCAAAAAAAGGGTCATTTTTATTGTATTTAGACAATAATTTTTATCTTTTAAATCCATTACAAAATAATATTTCAAAGCTTGATGTGGAAATTTTGGAAGAAATAATTTTCAAAAAGATTTTAAAAATTACAGATGAAGATATTTCAATGAAAAAGAAAATAGATTTTATAAAAAATGAAAAAGATGGGATTGAAGGAGTTGAGAATGGTAGTTTTTCCGCTTTTTTTATGGTAAAACCTCCAAAAATGGAAGAGATAAAGAAAATTTCTTTAAATAGAGGAATTTTGCCTCAAAAAACTACATACTTTTATCCAAAATTATTGACAGGATTGGTGATATATAGCCTTGAGTGAATTAACTTGTCTTGGACCATTAAAGTTTATTCAACCTAAAAAGGGATATAGGCATGGAATAGATTCAGTATTAATTGCAAATTTTGTTGAAATTGATTACCATGATAAAAGATTACTTGATGTTGGTAGCGGAGATGGAATAATTGCAATAATTTTAAAATATAAATTTCCAGAACTTGAAGTTTATGGAGTTGAAATTCAGGAAAAATTATGGAGATTATCAATTGAAAATGTGAAATTGAACAAAATGAAAATAAATTTTATCCATGATAATGTTTTTAATTTAAAACAGAAATTTTCACCAAGATTTTTTGATATAATTGTTTGCAACCCACCTTACTATCCAATAAAAAATGGCAGATTAAGTGAAAATATGGAAAAAACCCTTGCAAAACATGAGATAAATTTTAACATCACTGATTTTTTTAAAATTTCAAAGTATTTACTTAATCCCAAAGGAAAAATCTTTTTAATTTATCCATATCAGAGATTTATTGAGTTAATAGAAAAGAGCAAAGAGCAAGGGTTATTTATAAAAAAAATTAGATTTATTTTTAATGATGTTGAAAAGCCTGCAAATTTAGTTCTTTTTGAGCTTGTTAAATATGAATTTAAAATACCAATAATTGAAAAGCCTTTAATTATTTACAAAAATCCAGATGAAAAAGAGTATTCAGATGAAGTTTCTGAATATCTCTTTTTAAATTGGAGGGTTAAAAATGGAAATTCTTTTAATTTGGTGGGATAAAGATAACATCAATGATTTAAAGTTATATGCAAATAGGGATAATGTAGAGATAAAATTCCCATATAATCATAGGGTTGCAAAATCTTATATTGATTTATTGAAAATTTTATTAAAGGAATATCCTGAAGATATTGAAATTAGGAAAGATTTTGATTTTAAAGATTTTAACCTTCCTGTTGAAATGGATGATAAAAAGGAGTTTTTATTTTTTATTGATAAAGATGGAAATAAAAGATATATCTCAAGTGTACCCCTTGAAACTTTAAATAAAATTTTTCCAGATATTGAAAGACTTGTTACAAAAGGGGTAAGACTTGATGTCCATTGATATTAAAAAAGTGATTGATGATTTTAAAAAAGTTAAAATTTTGGTTTTTGGAGATATAATGCTTGATAGATACATTTGGGGTAAAGTTTCAAGAATATCTCCAGAAGCACCAGTTCCAGTTGTTAGAGTAACAGAGGAAGATTTCAAACTTGGAGGAAGTGCAAATGTTTTAAATAACATACTTTCTCTTGGTGGTTAT
>CAZQKL010000004.1:0-32941 GCA_964593895.1 uncultured bacterium | reverse complement strand
TCTTGGGAGAATAAATTTGAAGTGATAAAAAAAAACAGAAAAACACTAAAAAATTTTTTCGCCATGATTTTTTATGTTCATTAAATACTTTTTTAGTTTATAATAGATTTCTTTAGATTTTATTAAAACTGAAACCTCATTATTATACTTCAAAGCACTTTGAGTGAGATTATGTGAGCCAATAAAACAATATTCTCCATCAATTAAAACTATTTTTTCATGACTTCTCACTATTGGAGAATCAAAATATATTGAAAAATTTGAATACTTTTTTCCTAATTTATATTTAAACACATACATTGTTAAATTATTGCAATCATTTTCACCCCTATAATCTTTTTCAAAAATTATTGTAACATTAACACCTCTTTTTACAGCATCAACTATTTCATCTAAAATTTTACATGGAAATGATGATGATTGATTTGGTCTACAACACCATAAAAATGAACTTATTATAATTTCTTTTTTTGCATTTCTAATATATTTTGAAAGCACCCAGACATAGTCTTTATTTAAAAGTAATTGAACATTTTCAGCTTTTAATGTTGTAAATATTAAAACAAGAAAAATTATTGAAAGAATTTTAATTTTTTTCATAATATTCATTAAAGCACTCCTTTGAACAGAAAAATTTTCCTTTGAAAGAAATTGCTGAAGTTTCAGGTAAATAAATTCCACATTTTTCACATTTAACCATTTTTTCCTTTTCTAAAATTTTTGGAGATTTGTTTTTTTTGAATTTTTTGAAAAAAATATAAACAAGGTAAAAGATTAAAAAATAGAATAAAATTCTAAACATTTAAATCTACTCTCACTTTAAACATTCTTTTTGCAGGAAGATTGATTATATCTTTTACTCCAGTGATTTTTTTTATTTTTTCAAGTTTTTTCTCAATCTCATCCATAGATTTATCAATGAATGTAAACCAAATATTGTATTCATGTTCTCTCAAATAGTTATGAGTTACCTGAGGAAATTTATTTATTTCATTTACAAAAATTTCTATTTTATCTTCAGGAACTTTTGCTGCAACAAGAGTGCTTGCATAACCTAATGCATTTGAATTAAAGGTTGCTCCAATCCTTCTAATGATTTTTTTATCATACATTTCCATAACTCTTCTGAATGCTTCATCTTCTGAAATTCCAATTTTTCTGGCAATTATCTTGTATGGTTCTTTATCAATTGGAAAATCAGTTTGAATTAATTTTAATATCTTTCTATCAATATCATCAATCATTTTTTACTCTCTTATATCTTAAGTAAAACTCTTCAAGCAAAAGAAATAGTTTATAATCTATGGATGCTAAATTTTCAACACTTTTAATTTTTTCAAAAAAATCGTCAATAGAAATTTCATCCTGATTTACAACTATTTCTGACAATATTTTTTTTATCCTTTCATCATCAACAATATTTAAAAATGTGGTTAATTCTTTTTGTGAGATTGTGTCCATTTACAGATACCTGATTAATTCTTTGTAATTTCTTACTTCATTTCCATAATATCTTAATGCCTCTTTCAAAACATTTATAAAATAATCTTTATTTTCTAATAATCTCCCTTCAATAGCAACAAGATTTGAAATATGGTCATTTGCTATGTAAGTGTCAACATTAATATTTTCTATAATTTTTAACTGTTCATAAATAATTTCTGCATTTGTTAAATATTCAAATTCTCCATTCTCAATCATTTTATAAAGTTCACTTCCAGGGATTGGTATTATTGTTCTAAATCTTACAAAATCAGGTTTAGCTTCATTAATAACTTTTGCAGTTTCAATTGCATGTTCATGGGTATATTTCCTTCCACCTATTCCAAGTAAAACATAGAAGCAGAATTCTATATTAGCTTCTCTAATAATTGGAGCGGTTTCAATAAAATGTTTTGCTTTAGGTCCTTTGTTAATAAGTTTTAAAACATTATCAGAACCTGATTCCAAACCAATGTGAACTCTTGTTAGACCAGCTTCTCGCAATTTTTTTAAATTTTCAACTCCTTTAGCCTTTAATGTTCTAATCCTTGCATAACTTGTTATTCTTTTTAATTTTGGAAAAACTTTCCTAATTTCATTTAATAGAAATACAAGGTCTTCTGTTTTCATAAGTAAGGAATCTGAATCTCCAATAAAAACTGTCTCTGTTTCAGGTCCAAAAATTAAAGGTGCATTATGAATATCTCTTAAAATTTCATCAATTTCCCTTTTTTCAAACTTTATCTTTTTATACATCATGCAGAATTTACATTTATTCCAAGGACAACCTCTTGTAAATCTAATTAAACAGCTATAAGCTTCACTTGGTGGTCTATATGGAGGAAAATCATATTCAACTTTCATTTTTTTTTCTTACCTCTTTCAACAAACTTCACTACTAATATACTAATTTCATATAGTAAAATCAATGGTACTGCCATTAAAAATTGAGTAAATACATCTGGAGGAGTTAATATTGCAGCAACAACAAATATTAAAACAATTATATATCTCCTGTTTTTAATGAGAAGTTTTGAGTTTATTATCCCAATTTTTGCAAGAAAAAACATAAAAACCGGGAGGTCAAAAATTAATCCAAATGCAAAAAGCAGTTTAAGGCAGAAACTCAAATACTGTTTTAATGAAGGCAATGCTTTTATGTATTGATTTTGAAAGCTTATAAAAAATTTAAATCCATAAGGAAATACAACAAAATATGCAAAAAGAATTCCTGTCGCAAAAAAAATAGAAGCAACAATTACAAATGGCAGGACATACCTTTTTTCATGAGGATACAGTCCTGGAGAGATAAATTTCCATATTTGATAAAAAATGTATGGTGAAGCAACAACAATTCCAGCGAAAAATGATACTTTCAAATAGGTAAAAAAAGCTTCTGGTAAAGCTGTAAAAATTAGGTTATTTTCTTTTGGTAAAACTTTTAATAAAGGTAAGCTTACAATGTAAAATATCTGTTTTGAAAAAAAATAGCATAGAATAAAGCATATCCCAATTGCAATAAGAATTCTAATCAATCTGTATCTTAATTCTTCAAGATGCTCTGTAAAAGTCATTTTTTCAGGTTCACTACTTGTTTTCCCCTTTATCTTCTCCATCTTTCTTCTTTCCTACAACTTTTATTTCATTATATTTTTCTTCATCTTTTTCATTTTCTTCTTCAATTGTAAGGTCTTTTTCAAATTCTTCAAATGATTTTCTGAATTCTCTATATCCTTTTCCAAGAGCTTTTGCTATTTCAGGGAGTTTTTTGGGCCCAATTACAATTAAAGCAATCAAAAGAATAATTAAAATCTCGTTAAATCCAATGCCAAACATGATTACTCCTGACAGTAAAGATTTTTTATTTTTTCAATAATTGATGATGTTGAATAACCTTTTAAGTATTCTATTACTACAACTTCTCCTCCATTTGCTTCAACAATCTCTTTCCCAACAATCTTATCCCTTTCCCAATCTCCACCTTTTACTAAAATATCAGGAACTATTTTAGAAATTAAATTAAAGGGTGTGTCTTCATTAAAGATTGTTACATAATCAACAAAAAAAAAAGAAGCTAAAATTTCTGCTCTATCTTTTTCTGAAATTATTGGTCTTTTACTTCCTTTAATCCTTTTTACACTTTCATCGCTATTTATTCCAATAATAAGAATATCACCTAACTTTTTAGCTTTTTTTAAATATTCAATATGACCTCTATGAATTAAATCAAAACATCCATTTGTAAATACAATCTTTTTTCCACTATTTTTTAGATTTTGAACTATTGTCTTCAGTTTGTTGTGATTTAGAATAATTTTCATAATTAAATTCCACTTTCTCTTTTTCAAGAAATTTTTTTAATTTTTCAAAATTTTTTTCATTTAAATTTAAAATTTCAACACTATAAACAGTTAACCTTTTTTTTGTTTTAAAAATTGTAATGTTTTTAATTCCAATTGAGTAAAGTTTATTTTTTATTTCATTAACAGTTTTATCAAAATAGAAGCTTCCACAATGTAAAAAATAGTAACCTCTTAATTTAATTCTTAATGGTTCAATGTTTATAGATTTTAATTTGTTTTCAACTTTTATTAAACTAACTTTACTTTTATAAGGACCTACAAAAACTCTTTTAAAATAAACAATTTTTTCAGCTGAAGATTGTTTAACTGTCACATTATCAAGAGATTTTGCAAAACTTATTATTTTATCAATTTCTGATTTTACTGGAAAATCAATAATTTTAATTTTGTAAAATAATTTAAATTTGGGTTTATTTTTTTGAATTATCTTTTTAGGTTTCTTAATTTTAATTTCAGGATAAGGTGGAAGTATAACTTTCTCTGAAATAATCACAACTTTTTTATTTGTAACAAATCTTCCAAAATAGTAGAAAAAGATAGCCCCTAATATTGAAACAACGAGAATAAACCTTAATAGAATATCCGCAGCTTTTTTCATTTTAAATTTTATTCTTCAGATTCTTTAGCCTTTTTAGCCTCTTCAATTATTTTCTCAGCTAAAAATGATGGAACTTCCTCATAATGGGAGAATTTCATTGTAAACATTCCCCTACCACCTGTTAAACTTCTCAAATCTGGTGCATAAGTTAAAACTTCAGCCATTGGAACCTTAGCTCTTATCAGTTGATTACCGCCTGCAAGTGGGTCAACTCCAGTCACCTTTCCTCTTCTACTGTTTAGGTCACCAAGAACATCACCAAGAACATCTTCAGGAACAGTAATTTCCATGTCCATTATAGGTTCAAGAAGGACAAGCCCAGCCTCTTGAGCAGCTTTTTTGAACGCTAATGAACCAGCAATTTTAAAAGCAAGTTCACTTGAGTCAACTGAATGGTGGGAACCATCATATAAAGTTACTTTCACATCAACAACTGGATATCCTGCAAGCACTCCTTCTGCCATAGCTTCTTTTATTCCTTTTTCAACTGCAGGTATAAATTGTTTTGGAATAACTCCACCAACAATTTTATCCACAAATTCAAAACCCTTTCCTCTTGGTAATGGTTCAATTTCTATCCAGCAGTCTCCATATTGGCCTCTACCACCAGATTGTTTTTTATATTTACCTTGTGCTTTTGCTTTTTTTGTAATTGTCTCTTTATAAGGGATTTTTGGAGTTTTTAGCTCAACATCAACTTTAAATTTTCTTTTTAATTTTTCCACAGTAACTTCAATATGAACCTGTCCCATTCCAGAAAGAATTAATTCTTTTGTCTGTGGGTCTCTGCTAACCCTTAATGTTGGGTCTTCTTCCATTAGTTTCTGTAAAGCATTAGAGACTTTCTCTTCATCATCTTTTGACTTTGGTTTCAATGAATAAGAAATTACAGGTTCTGCTATTTCCATCCATTCTATATAAACTGGATTTGATGGGTCGCATAAAGTATCACCAGTTAAAGTTTCTTTTAGCTTTGTTACTGCAACAATGTCACCGTTTACCGCAGATGGAATTGGAACAAGCTTTTTACCAATAACTTTGTAGATTTGACCAAGTCTTTCTTCCACACCTCTTGTTGTATTTAAAACTTTTGCATCAGAATTTACAGAACCTGTAAAAACTCTAAAAATTGTAATTCTTCCAGTAAAAGGGTCAGAGATTGTTTTAAAAACTATTCCAGTAAATGGTTTATTAGGATCTGGTTCAAGGAAAATTTTTTCACCACTTTTTTTATCAATTGCTTCTAAGCTTGATTTTTGAGTTGGATTTGGCATTAAAGTAATAATGTAATCTAATAATTGAAATATGCCAATATTTTTAATAGCTGAACCACACACAACAGGAACAAATTTCCCTGTTAATGTGCCCTCTTTCAATGCTTTTATCAGTTCATCATTTGAAATCTCTTCACCAGAAAGGTATTTTTCCACAAGTTCATCATCTATTTCTACAATATTTTCAATCTCCTTTTCCCTCAATTCTTCAACTTTATCTTTGTATTCATCTGGGATATCAACTTTTTTAAATTTACCACTTGTATCATCTTCATAAATGTATGCTTTTTTTTCAATAATATCAATAACACCTTTAAATTCGTTCTCAGCACCAATTGGAATTTGTAAAATAAGAGGTTTTACTTTTAAAATTTTTTCAATATCTCCCACCGCTCTTTCAAAATTTGCTCTTTCTCTATCAAGTTTATTTATAAAAATAATTTTTGGAATTTGAAATTCATCAGCAAGTTTCCAGAGTATTTCAGTTTGAACTTTTACACCAGATACAGCGGAAACTATAAAAACTGCTCCACCTACTGCTTTCATACAATTTTTAGTATCTTCTATGAAATTTGCATATCCTGGGGTATCAACAATGTTAATCAAATGTTTTTTATATTCTGTATATGCAATAGATGATGAAATTGTTATTTTTCTTTTTATCTCCTCAGGTTCGTAATCCATAATAGAATTACCTGCATCAACACTACCTAATCTGTCATTCATCCCAGTATCATAAAGAATTGCTTCACAAAGAGATGTTTTTCCAGCTCCACCATGAGCAACAATGACAATGTTCCTTATATTTTCAACATTATACTCTTTCATATTTTCTCTCCTTTCATAAGGAATTTCAAAATATATTGTCATTTTTAAATAATTATGTCAAGCGTAAATTTCACGGCATAAAATATGCTTTTTATTAAAGAAAAGGAAAAATTTTCCGATATAATAGAAGAGGGAAAATGGCTGATAATACAACATCTGCAACAACTACAACATCTGGTATTTATAATCAACCAACAATTCAATTTTCAGGATTAGCTTCAGGTATTGACACATCAAGTATAATAGATGCTCTTGTTAAAGCAGAGCAGGCAAGTGTTAAAAGATTTGAAAGTATAAAAAGTGAATGGCAGACAAAAATTGATGAACTTCAAAAGTATAATGATAAATTAAGAACATTTCAATCCTCAGTAGAACAACTTGATTCAATGGAAGAATTTTATTCAAGAACTGCTTTGTCAAGTAATGAAAGTGTTGCAACTGTTACCAATAATTCATTAGCCCAACCTGGCTCATACAATTTAACAGTTGGAAGTTTAATTAATCATAAGCTTGCATCTAATGGTATAAGTGCTGTTACTGATGAAATTTATACAATTGGTAGTGCAACAAATGTTTTGCAATTAAATATTAATGGAAACATTATTACAATTACAGATGCTGAGGCTTCAAATTACGATTCAACATATGGAGATGGTGATGGAAGTATTAGTGTGGATGAGTTAATTGGGCTAATAAATCAGGATACTGACAATTCTGGTCTTGTTGAGGCAAGCTATTTAGATGATAATTCTTCAAGCAATCCAATAAGACTTGTTTTAACATCATTAAATGGTGGGAGTGCAAATAAAATAAATGTCACAGAAAATAATACATCTTTAAATTTAACTTCAAATTCAATTGACAATGTTGAAGATGTTGTTGGGACAACTGGTTCAACTCTTGTAACAAGTGGAGGAACATACAGAGGAAATACAAATAAATCAATTTATTTTGAGGTGATACAAGGTGGTGATTTATCTGCTGGTGATACAATAAAAATAAGATGGACAGATAACGAGTTAGGAAAAAGTGGAGTAATTGAGACAGATTCTTCAGGAACTTTTGATGTAACTCAAGGTTTGCAGATTACTTTAAATGATGGAACTTATACAGAAGGTGATAAATTTAAAATAGATTTATGGCATCCAGATTTACAAAAAGCACAAGATTCTGGCCTTGCTCAGGTTGAACAGGAACTTCATTCAGGAGTAGCATCCCCTGATACAGTTATAAATAGTAGTGGAAGTGTTCAATATTTTGCTTATAGATACGCTGGAGGAGATGTAGTAAAAGTTGCAGTAAAAGATGGAGCAACTTTGCAAGATTTAGTTAATGCAATAAATGAAGACAGTAATAATCCAGGAGTAGTTGCAACAATTATTAATGATGGACAAGGATTAAGCACATCCTATCATCTTGTTTTAACAGGAAAAAATCAGGGTGCTGCTTATACTATAGAAATTGTTGATGCAGATACAACTCTTGATGGCACTTCTGGAACAGTAAATTTTCAATCTTCAACTTTTACAGAGACGCAATCAGCTCAAAATTCAATGGTAAAACTTGATGGTTATCCAACTGACCAATATACATATATTCAGCATTCTTCTAATGAGATTACTGATTTAATTCAGGGTGTTACAATAACGTTAAAATCTTCTGGCTCTACTACAATAACAGTTGCAAATGATTATGATAAGATTAAAGAAAAAATAAAAAATTTTGTTGATGCTTATAATGAGCTTGTAGATTTTATGGAAGAAGAGGTAAAGTATGATGCTCAAAATAAAGAAGCAGGACCACTTCAAGGTATTTATGCAGCTCAATTTGTTGAGTATGATATAATTAGAACAGCTACTTCTCCAGGGATTGGATTTAAAAGCATAAACAGTCTTGATTCCCCTCCAGGTTCTGAACTTTACATTTCTCTTGCAGATATTGGGATAAAAACTGGAGATGGGAAAAAACTTACAATTGATGAAGCAAAATTAGATGAAGCTTTACAAAACCATCTTGATGATGTTGCTCTTTTATTTGGAGCAGATGGAATTGGGAGAAACGATACAACAACAAATAAGATAGTTTACGATTCTCATGTAAAAAATCTGACGCAAACTGGAGTATATGAAGTAACTGTAACAGTAAGTAGCGGAAGCATTACTTCAGCAACAATTAATGGTCATACTGCAACTATTGATGGAAATTATGTAATTGGACAGAGCGGATACCCAGAAGCAGGATTACAGCTTGTTGTTGATACCTCAACAGATGGAACTTATACTGCAGAAATTAGACTTCTTCAAGGAATAACAAAAACCCTTGATAAAAAATTAGATGATATGCTTAAAGACACTGGTCCATTAAACATTTTGATTGATCATTACAATGATATAGTTAAAAATATTGACAAAAAAATAAATAGAGAAATTGAAAGAATTGAAATGTTTAAAGATAGATTGATGAAACAATTTTCAATGATGGAAGATATGCTTGCAAATTACAATGCTCAAAGTCAATATCTTGAAATGAATTTAGCAAAACTTCCAAGAATTGGATAAAATGGCACATCTGTTGCTAATTTATCAATAACATGAAAAATTTTCATTATAAAAGGAGGTAATAAAATGGACAGATTAATGAATTATCAAAAAGTTCAGGTAACAACAGCAGACAGATTAAAGCTTGTTGTTATGTTATATGATGGTGCAATTTCCTATTTGAAATCTGCTAAAAAATATCTTGAAGAGAACGATATGGCAGCAAAAGGTATTTACATTTCAAAAGCTCAAGATATAATTGATGAATTAAATAATTCTCTTAATATGAAGGATGGAGGTGAAATAGCTTCAACATTAAGAAAAATTTACAATTTTATATATTTCTATCTTGTAAAAGCAAACTTAAAAAAAGACCCAAAAATGATTCAGGAAGTAATTGATATTTTGAGTATGTTAAGAGATGCTTGGTATGAAATTTCTCAAAAGAAAATTGAAATTCCAGAAAAAGAAGGTGAAGAAATTTCTCAAGCATCAAGAATTTAATAATTGAATTTTTCTCTTTTTAATGTTAGTTAAAATGTATGCAAAATTTCATTGAAGTTGAAAAGTTACTATCAAAAAAAGACATTTTAAAGATTGAATTAATAGGGGGTGAGAAGGGTCTTAAAAATAAAATTTTTTTACCAAAAATACAGAAAAAGGGATTAATTTTTGCAGGATTTGTAGAAGCATTAAAAGATGAAAGAATATTAATTATTGGAAATACAGAAATTTCATATTTAAAACAATTTTCAGATTTTGAACTTGATGAAAAAGTTGATTTAATTTTTACAAAAAAAATTCCAGCAATTATTGTTACAAATAATTTAAATCCTCCAAAATCATTGATAAAATATTGCAATAGATTTAATGTACCAATTTTTAAATCTTCATTGCCTACCTCAGAACTAATTCAGAGAGTTACAAAAATTCTTGAAGATGAGCTGTCTCCAAAACAGTATCTCCATGGAGTTATGTTAGATATTCATGGAGTTGGAACTTTAATTGAAGGAGAAAGCGGAATAGGAAAAAGTGAGATAGCTCTTGAATTAATTCAAAGAGGTCACAGATTAGTTGCTGATGATATTGTTTGTATAAAATTTATCCCACCAGATTTTATAATTGCAGAATGTGTTGATGAGTTAAAGTATCATATTGAAATCAGAGGACTTGGAATAATTAATATAGAAGAATTATTCGGCATAAGTGCATTAAGAGATAAAAAAAGACTTGATTTAATAGTTCATCTTATTAAATTAGAGGAGAATTTAACTCCAATAGAGAGATTAGGGCTTGAAGATAAAAAGAAGAAAATTTTTGGTGTTGAAATTCCTTTAATCAATCTTCCTGTGAGCTCAGGTAGAAATATTGCAATGTTAATAGAATTAGCTGCAAGAATATTTTTATTAAAAAAATATGTGAATTACAATCCAACTGAAAGGTTTTTAGATAAATTATATAAAAATGGAAAAAATTGAATGCTTTATAATTTCAGGAATTTCAGGAAGTGGTAAAACCACTGCTTTAAAAGCTTTTGAAGATTTAGGATTTTACTGTATAGATAATATTCCATCAATATTAATTCCAGAAGCAATAAAAGTTATTTTAGAAAAAACCAATATAAAAAGAATTGCGATTAGTATAGATATTAGAGAAAGAGTTTTTTTAAAAGAGAGTTTTTATGAAATTTTTAGAGTTATAAAAGAAAGGTGGAATGCAAAAATTATTTATCTTTATGCTGATGAAAAGGTAATTATTAAAAGATACAAGGAAACAAGAAGAATTCACCCACTTATGGAGGTTGATTTAAAAACCGCACTTAAAAAAGAGAAGGAAATTCTTGAACCAATAAAGAATGAAGCAGAAATATTTATTGACACAACTTATTTTACAATTCATGATTTAAAAAGATTTATTTATGATAATTTTTCATCTAACAGTGAAAATGAATTAAAAATTAACATAATTTCATTTGGCTTTAAAAATGGAATTCTGGTAGAGGGTGATTTAATATTTGATGTGAGATTTATACCAAATCCCTTTTTTGTTGAAGAATTAAAAGATAAGAATGGAAACGATATAGAGGTTGAAAATTTTGTTTTAAAATTTCCACAATCTAAAATTTTTTACAGAAAATTACTTGAACTTATGGAATTTTTAATTCCAGAGTATAAAAAGGAAGGGAAAAGTATTTTAATTGTTGGAATTGGTTGCACTGGCGGAAAACATAGGTCTGTAGTTTTTGCAAATAAACTTTACAATGATTTAAAAAACAAATATAAGGTTTTTCTCAAACATCGTGATTTATAGGGAGTTAATATGTATGGAATTTTAATTATTGGACACAGAAATCTTCCTCAAGTATTATTTGAAATTATAAACGACATGACAGGGGATGTTGAGAATTTTGAATTTTTAAATGTGTATCCTGATGAAAATCCAGATAAAGTTAAAGACCAGTTAAATAAAAAAGTAAAAAAAATGCTTGAAAAATACGATAATTTATTGATTTTAACTGATATGTTTGGTGGAACTCCATCAAATCTTGCTATGAGTTTTCTTGAAAAGGATAAAGTTGAAGTTATAACTGGGGTAAATCTTCCAATGATTTTAAAATTGAAGTTAAATAAAAAAGAGTTTAAATTTAACGAGCTTATTGATTTTATTAAAAATTATGGTAAAAGAAATATATGTGTTGCATCAGAAATCCTTGGATTATAGGAGTTTATTTTGATAGAAAAGGAGTTTACAATAAAAAACAAGCTTGGATTTCATGCAAGAGCTGCTGTGAAATTTGTTCAGCTTGCAAGTCAGTTTAAATCAAATATTGTTGTTTCAAAAGATAATGTTGAAGTAAATGGTAAAAGTATTATGGGAGTGTTAATGCTTGCAGCTTCAAAAGGAACTAAAATTAAAATTACAATTTCTGGAGAAGATGAAAAAGAAGCAATGGAAAAACTTGGGGAATTAATTGAAAATGGCTTTGGAGAAGATTGAATTAAAGGGGATACCTGCATCTCCTGGAATAGTTATTGGAAAAGCTTTTTTAGTTAATAGAAAGAAATTAAAAACTCCAAGGTATAAAGTAAGTAGCGAAGATGTTGCAAATGAAGTTTCACGATTTTATACTGCAATTAATGATGTTATTGAAAATTTATCAAAAATAAAGGAAAGTTTAAAAAAGAAAGATTCAGTTTATAATGAGGAAATTTTAATTATTGACATGCAATTATTGCTGTTAAATGATTCAATGGTCGCTAAAAAAACAGTGGAAATAATAAAAGATAAAAAGATTAATGCAGAGTGGGCTCTTGAAATAGCTCTTGAAGGGGTTTTTAAAAGGTTTGATGAGATAAAAGATGACTACATTGCAGAAAGAAAGGATGATATAAAGCAGGTTTTTAATAAAGTTTTTTACAATTTAATGGGAAAGAAATTTTCAAATATTGAAAAAATCAAAAAACCTGTGATTTTAATTGGACACGATTTTTCTCCAGCTGATACAATTCAGATGAATTTTTCAAAAATAAAAGGATTTATAACAGAAGTTGGAAGTAAAACTTCTCACACATCAATTATTGCAAGAAGTATGGAAATTCCTGCAGTTGTTGGTGTGAAGAAAGTTACAGACATTGTAAATGGTGGAGATGATATTATTTTAGATGGATTTCAAGGAATTGTTATTGTAAATCCAGATAGTGAAACATTAAAGTTGTATGAAAAGAAAATTAACAATTATCATACTTTTATAAAAAAACTTTATGAGAAGCAAAACCTACCAGCAGTAACAAAGGATAATGTTAAAATTGATATATTTGGAAATATAGAGCTACCAAATGAAGTTGAAGCTATAAAAGAGCATGGAGGTGAGGGTATTGGTTTATTCAGAACAGAATATCTTTTTCTTTCAAAAGATGGATTACCATCATTAGAGGAACATAGAGAAACATATTTAAAAATTGCAGATGAGATGAAGCCCTATCCTGTAATTATCAGAACTATAGATATTGGCGCTGATAAGTTAATTAAGGAGTTTCATTCAGATTACAATCTTAATCCTGCAATGGGGTTAAGGGCAATTAGGCTTTGTTTTAAAAATCCAGAAATTTTTAAAACTCAACTTAAAGGTATATTTCTTGCAAATGTTCATAAAAATATTAAAATTTTATTTCCAATGGTTTCTGGGTTTAAAGAAATTTTAAAAATAAAGGAATTTTTAAATTCAGTTAAAAATGAATTAAAGAAAGAAAATGCTAAATTTAATGAGAATATTGAAATTGGGGTAATGATAGAAATTCCTTCAAGTGCGATATTGTCTGATATTTTTGCAAAAGAGGTGGATTTTTTCAGCATTGGGACAAACGATTTAATTCAGTATTCTCTTGCTATTGACAGAATGAATGAAGAAGTTTCATACCTGTATGAACCAGCTCATCCTGCAATAATTAGATTAATTGAAATGACAATTGATGGAGCAAATAGAAACAATTTACCAGTTAGTGTGTGCGGTGAAATGGCTGGAGAACCTTTATATGTCCCTGTTTTACTTGGACTTGGAATTAGAAAATTAAGCATGAACCCAGTATCAATTCCTTATGTAAAGGAGTTAATAAGAAATTTAACAATTGAAGAATGTGTAAATATTGTGAAAAAAATAAAAAAATTAAAATGTTCAGATGAGATTAAAGATTATCTCTATTCAACCATTTCAAAAAAGGTAAAGAATTTTGAGTTATTTATTTAAAAAATAACAAAGGAGGATTAATAAATGTCAAAAGAGCATTATCTTTTCACTTCAGAATCAGTAACAGAAGGACACCCAGATAAAGTTGCTGACCAGATTTCAGATGCAATATTGGATGCAATTATTGAAAAGGATAAAAATTGCAGGGTCGCATGTGAAACTCTTGTAACAACAGGACTTGTAATTGTTTCTGGAGAAATAACAACAGACTGTTATGTTGATATTCCAGAAGTTATTCGTCAGACAGTTAAAGAAATAGGTTATAATTCCTCTGATATGGGCTTTGATTGGAGAACATGTGGGGTTTTGACCACAATTGACAAGCAATCTCCAGACATTGCAATGGGAGTAAACAAAGAAGGCTTAAATCAGGGAGCTGGAGACCAAGGTTTAATGTTTGGATATGCATGTAAAGAAACAGAAGTGTATATGCCAATGCCAATTTATTTTGCACATAAACTAACCAAAAGATTAAGTTATGTTAGAAATTCAGGAATTTTAGATTTTTTAAGGCCAGATGGTAAAAGTCAGGTTACAATAGAGTATGAAAATGGCACACCAAAAAGAGTAGAAGCAATTGTTGTTTCAGCTCAACATACTCCAGATGTTAAATATGAGGTAATTCAAGAGGGAATTATTGAAGAAGTTATAAAAAGAGTAATTCCAGAAAATATGATGGATAAAAAAACAAAGATTTATATTAATCCAACTGGAAGATTTGTCCTTGGTGGGCCTATGGCAGATACTGGACTTACTGGAAGAAAAATTATTGTTGATACATATGGAGGAGTTGGCTCTCATGGAGGAGGTGCTTTTTCTGGGAAAGACCCATCAAAAGTAGATAGATCTGGTTCATACATGGCAAGATATGTTGCAAAAAATATTGTTGCTGCAGGACTTGCAGATAAAGTTGAAGTTCAAGTTGCTTATGCAATTGGAGTTGCCCAACCTGTTTCCATAATGATTGATACTTTTGGCACTTATAAAATAGAACCAAAAAAATTAAAAGAGATTGTTCTTTCCACATTTGATTTTAGGCCAAGAGCAATAATTGAACATTTAGATTTATTAAGACCAATTTATAAAAAAACTGCAGCATACGGTCATTTTGGTAGAGAATTACCAGAATTTACATGGGAAAAATTGGATAAAGTTGAGGAATTAAAAGATAAAGCAGGATTATAAAATTTTTTTAGGGAGGGATAAAAATGAGTGAAGATATAAAAAAGAAAACTGCAAAAACAGCTGAACTATATTTTCAAGGTTATGAAGGAAGAAAACCTTATGAGCTCTGGAAAAGCTTTGATAAAGAACTTGCAAAAGATTTATCTATCTTTATTACAGGTAAAATGTATGCAAGGGAGAAAATTCCTCATAAAGTAAGACAGCTTGTTGCAATTTCAGCTTTAACAGCTCTTGGTAGGAGAGAAGAGTTAAAACTTCATATTTATGCAGGTTTTAATGTTGGATTAACAAAAGAAGAAATAGCAGAAGCAATTTTTCAGGTTGGTATATATGCAGGAATGCCATGTGTAAATATTGGGCTTGAAGTTTTACAAGAAGTTATTGATGAGTATAAATTTTAAAGATAAAAATGGTTTCACTCTTGTTGAATTAATATTTGTTTTATTTCTTATTTCTCTTCTTTTTACCTTAAGTCTTTTCTATTTCAATACTTCAAAGTATAAACTTAAAAAAGATGTTTATGTTCTTTATACAAACCTTGTAAAGGCAAGAGATTATGCAATTAGATTTAGAAAAACTCAAAAAGTTGAGTTTTTTGTTAATGAGAAAAAATATGTTTTAACACTTTTTAAATATAATGAAACAGTGCAAGAAGTGTATTTTTTATCAAATGGAGTTGAATTTGGTGATGGAAATCACAGCGATACTTCATATCATACAGTAAAATTTGGACAAGGCACAGTTGCAAATTTTTCTCCAGAGGGATTTTGTATGCCTTCTGGTGGAATTTATTTAAAAACAGCTAATTCAAATGACAATGTTTATAAAATTAAAATCACTTTAGCAGGAGACATTCAAATCTACAAATGGAATGGAAGTTCATGGATAAGATAAGTGGTTTTACAATTATTGAATTACTCGTTACTCTTTTCATTTTTAGTATTGTTATGATTATTGTGTATTCTTCATTTATGACCCATAATAGAATTTCAAATGCACAAAAAGAATTACTTTTACTTGACCAGAATATTAGGGCAGTATCCTCAATAATTGCAGATTACATAAGAATGGCTGGGTTTGGCACAAAATATTCATTAAGTTACGAAAGTGGAAATAGTGTAAATGGTTTTACACAAGTTTTTACTGCAATTGACAATGATAATAATGGTTCAGATAGATTAACAGTTGTTTTTGCAAATAGGCTTGTTGGAACTGTAACAACCAATCTTGACAATGCTACAAGCTATTCAGGAAATAGAATTTTCATCATTTCCGATAAAATTAATCTTCTTGATGATAACAGAAAAAAGTATGTATTTTTTGAAAGATGTCCATTTAATAAATTTTTTGAGCTTATTTCAGAACCGCAAAGTTTAGGTAGAAACAAATATTTATTGCAGTTAAGAGCAAATGATTATGTTGATGCCTATGAGGGAGATAATGTTTATGCAGTAAGAGCTATTACAATTTATTACGATAGTAGCAAAGAAGAGATAAAAATTTCAGAAAACACAGGAGCTCCTTCTCAAACTCTTGCAACAGATGTAGAATCAATCCAATTTCAATATGGAATTGATGAAAATGGTGATGGAGTTTATGATGATACTGATAGAGATGGAAATCCATTTGATAACACAGTTCCAAAAGATAAAGAAAAGTTTTTAAAAATTGTAAAATTGACAATTTTAATGAAAACAGTTCATCCTGACCCTTCGTATAGAGATACCAGAACAACTTACAACATTGCAAATTATACAATAAACCTTGATACAAACGATTCAAATGGAATAAATTCAAAGTATGACTGGCATTTTAGGAGAAAAATGATTGAAATTTACATTACTCCAAGAAACTATGAATAGAAAAGGGGTTACTTTAATTGAAGTTCTTGTAGCTTTAACTATTCTTGCAATTGCATTTAGTGCTTTTTTTGCATTTTTAAATAATGCTATAAATAAAGTGAGTTTCTCTTCATCTATGAATTCTGCAATTTTTTTACTGGAAGAAAAACTTGAAGATTTATATGATAAAGATTTTAATAGCACTGAATTATCTGATACTTTAACCTCAAATAATAATAACCTATTTCCGCAAATTACAGAAAATGTTTTAAATTCATTATCTTCATACTTTGACCATTATGAAGTTACAAATTTAAATGGCAAAAATTTTTATATTTTATGGAACGTAAAAAATCTAACAAGTCTTGTAAAAGAAGTTGGTGTAACTGTGTATTGGAGATTAAATAATAAAGGACATTCAGTCTCAGCATTAACCTTTATAAGGAATAGGAAATGAATGGGAAAAATGGAGTTGCACTTGTAACAACATTAATAATAACTTTAGCAATTGCAACAATGATAGGAATATTATCATATCTTCTTTTCAGCTCATTTCACATTGAAAAAAATTTTAAATTGTATTTTAACGAATTTTACGAATGTGATGGGGTAAACTCAATTAGACAGCTTGACATAGTTAATTTACCAGTATCAGATATTACAAAGCCTTCAATATTAATTTCTCAGATGAGCACTATACCAGAAACTTCAGAAAGTTACAGTTATGTAATTAAATATGAATTTTTTAAACCTGCAATAATTCCAGGAACTTCATTAAACATTTTTAACAATTATTTCTATTCTGTTCAAACTCAGAAAGGTGCAACTACCATAAAAACCCTTGTGTCAAAAATAGGACCAAAAATGTAGTTTGGAGGGAATTTATGATAAAAAAGATTTTTATTTTAATTTCTTGTTTGTTAATCTTTTCACCAAATCTATTTTCATACGACACTGATGTTTACAGGCAGAATGTAAAACCAAATGTTATGATTTTAGTTGATACTTCAGGAAGTATGGGATGGGGAGTTTATGAGCATACTGTTGATTATGGTGCATTTTACGACTGGGCAAGTGAGCTTGGAGATTGTGATGTAATTGCTGGTGGATGTAGAACAAATAATTATTTTTATCATAATCATTTTCCAAAAAATGAAATTCTTCTTATAAAAGGAAACATTGGTGTAAGAATTTATAATGGAAAAACTTTTACAGGAGACCCTGGAAATCCAGATTATACCTGGTATATTGAAAATGTTATTGAAACAGGTTCATACATAGATGAACATGGAAATATTGTTGATTCACAGGGAAGAGCAATAACAGACCCTGATTATTCAGGAAGGATTACTGTTGATTCAGAAGGATATGTTTTACTTGATGGAGAAAGACTTCCCCTTGATAGAAATATAAAACTTCACGATTATGTTCAGTATCCAAATGGAGCTATTGTTGATAAAGGTTTTGCAGGATTATTAAATGCTCCAGGATGGTATTTTTCTGGATATGAAAGGGTTGGATATTCAAGAAGTGACCATGATGTTGCTGAAGATGGAGATAGATACATTTACTTTTTTGTTCCAGGAAACTGGATGAATATGCAGGAAGTTTATAATCTTCAAACTCCAAATGGTGAAAGAACCTGGGAAGTTAGAACTTACACAAATGTTAGTTCCATCCCTGTAACTGTTGATATTCATTCTCCAAATTATCCTAATAATTACCCAAACAATACAGATACTCAGTATATAATAACTCAAATTGATGCTCAGAGTATTCAACTTCATTTTGAATATTTCAATCTTGAATATCAAAGAAGATGCAGATACGATTATGTTAAAATTTATAAAGATTCAATAAGTTCAAATAATTTACTTGGCACTTTTTGTGGTTATCATGGAAGTTTTTCAACTCAATTTTATACACTCGGTTCAACAAAAAAATTAATAATAGTTTTTCATTCAGATTATTCAGTTACAAGACGAGGATTTAAAATTGATTATTACAACTATATTCCAGAAGGTCAGCAAGAGACTGGATATAAAATGCAAACACGACTTGATGTTGTAAGAGATGCAATGATTGATGTTATAAATGCAACAAGAGGAAAGATTAACTGGGCGCTTGCATCATTCAGTGTAAATCCTACTGGAAATGGAGCAAAAATATGGCAACCTTTTAATCCATCATTGAGTGATGATGAAGTAAGGCAAAACATAATTACTCATTTAAATCAATTTACCCCATACGGAGGAACTCCTCTTGGAGAAGCTTTGCAAGATATTTGGAAGCATTTTCATCAAAAAGCAAATTTATTACCAACTTGTTCTAAAAATTTTGTAATCGTATTATCTGATGGTTATCCATCAGCTGATAATGACTGGTCAAGAATATCAGGCATAACATTTCAAGATTGGGATAATGATGGATGGACAGAAGACCCTTACCAATATTCATACCCGCCACCAGATTATTTTGATGATGTTGCTCACTGGATGTACACTCATTCAATAGATGATAAAAGTGAAATTTCTGAGCCTCAATCAGCTCACAGAAATATTGTTTCTCATATGTTAAGTTTTACACTTTCTTCTCCTTTGCTTCAAGATGCAGCTGAAGAATCTGGAGGGCTATTTTTAACAGCATTTAATAAAGAGCAGTTGATAAATGCATTTTATTCACTTGGGATAATTATTGCCAATAGCGTATCTTATATTGCACCTGTAGTTTCTGTTGATACTGCAAATAAAACTCAGAGTGGAAATTATATTTATATGAGTTTTTTTAAACCAAAAAGCCCAAACTGGCTTGGAAACATAAAAAAATACAAAATTTCTTATCAGTCAAACTCAGCCTGCCCATCAAGAGAAGGTGAAGAATGGGTTATTCTTGATAAAAATGGCAATATTGCAGTAGATTGTGATGGAAATTTTTTAGAAACTTCAGTGTCTTACTGGAGTTCAAATTCAGATGGAGGGGAGGTTGAAGCAGGAGGAATTGGAGAAGTTTTAAAGAGAAAATTGCAGAATGCATCTTTGACAGACCCATATTCTTTCAGAAAAATCTACTTTATAGATTCAACTTCAAATTATCAAATTAAAAGGTTTATACCTGAAAATATTCAGGCTGGGCAACTTTCTGCAAATTCTGAAAGTGAAAAATATAAAATCATTAATTTTACCTATGGATACACCTATGATGAAGATGGTTCGCAAAATCATTATCCCACAGGTAAAAGAAGCTGGCCTCTTGGTTCAATAATTCATTCAAAACCTGTAATTATTAATTATGAAAGAGATAACAAAACCTATATTGTTGCTGGAGCAAATGATGGAATGCTTCATGTTTTTAATGATGCAAATGGTGAGGAAATTTGTGCATTAATTCCAGATGTTCTTTTAACAAAATTGAAGGATTTAAATCCATCTTCCAATGAACCAAGACCAATATTTTTAATGGATGGACCAATTACTTTTGTTTACGATTTTGATGAAAATGGAAATATTATTCCAAAATACCTAATTTTTGGCTTGAGAAGAGGTGGAAAAAATTATTATGCACTTGATATTTCAAATAGCAATCCAGAAAAGTGGCGATTAAAATGGGTAATAATTGGAGGAAGCGGAGATTTTTCAGAACTTGGTTATTCATGGAGTAAAGTAGAAGTGAGTAAAATAAAGAGTGCTACAGGTATTAAAAAAATTGCAATTTTTACAGGTGGATACGATAAGCTTGAAGACAATTATATTGAACCTCAAACTTCTGTAACAAGTGGTAGAGGATTATTTATTGTTGATTTAGATACTGGTAGTTTAGTATATTCATACACTCATGCAAATAACCCAAATATGAAATACTGTATCCCAGCAACTCCAACAGTTATAACCGATATTCATGGATTTCTTGAAAAAATTTATTTTACAGACATTGGTGGACAGGTCTGGAAAACAGTTTACAATAGAGATAATAATTCTTTTACAACTTACAGAATTTTCTTTTCAAATCCAGGTTCAAGCTCTTCAAGTGGGGAGGTTGGAGGAAATCTTTTAACTCACGCGCAAGAAAAATATAGAAAATTCTTTTATTCTCCAACAGTTACTATCCTTGGAGATTGTGCAAAGCTATTTTCTCAAGGCTCTATAACCTACTTTACTCACGCACTTTATTTTGGTTCAGGAGATAGGGAACATCCTCTTGATGCAACTGTGAATAATAGAATTTATATGGTTGTTGATGATAATTCAACTTCAATTCCATACAATGAAACTAATTTACTAAATGTTACAAATGATGAATTAGATGTAGATTCTGGATTATCAGATAGTGCAAAGGCTGAAATTTTAGAAAAACTTCATTCAGCAAAAGGCTGGTTTATAAAACTTGGAAGTATAAATGATGGAAATTCTCATTCTGGAGAGAAAATTTTAAGTAAACCAGTTCTATTTTACAAAAGAGCTTATTTTACATCGTTTATGCCAGTTGGCTCTGACCCATGTAATCCTCATGGAATTGCAAGGGAATATTCATTGATGTACTGTTTTGGAATATCAGGAATAAATTTCAATACCGCAAATGATGTAGGTGAACATGAAGTTTTAAATAAACTTGACAGATACAGAAACATTGGAGTTTCAATTCCATCTGGAGTAACAATAGGTTTTAGACAGGGAAAAGTTTGGGGACTTATAAGTTCAGGGGGAGGAATAATCGGAGCAGGTAAAATGGGCTCTCCAAATATTCCTCAAAGTTCAATAAATATAAAAGTTATAAGATGGGAAAGGAGGTAGCATGAAAAGATTTTATTTTTTAGTTATAACTTTTTTTGCATCGTATCTTTTTTCAGCAGTTTCCCCATATAAATTTACAACGATTGAGGGAAAAATTTTAAAAATTGATGAAAATAATAATTTTTTCAAAATTAATTCAAAAAAGGTTTTTTATAGTGAAAAATTTGAAAAAAATTTAAAAAAATTTCTTAATAAAAAAGTAAAAGTGAAAGTAAAAAAAGTAAAAAATAGATTAATTTTGATAAAATTAACCCCTTGCAGCTTTCACAAATTCCCTGAAAAGAGGATGAGGCGAAAGAGGTTTTGATTTGAATTCCGGATGAAATTGACATCCAATAAACCATGGATGGTCTTCAAGTTCAATAATTTCCACAAGTTCATCATCAGGGCTAACTCCAACAATTTTCATTCCATTTTCTTCAAGAATTTTTCTGTATTTATTGTTAAATTCGTATCTGTGTCTGTGTCTTTCTAATATTTCCTTTTTTTTATAAGCTTCAAAAGCTTTTGACCCTTCTTTTAGTATGCATTTGTAAGCACCAAGCCTCATAGTTCCGCCAAGAGCAGAGTCCTCAGTTCTGTATTGGACAACTCCGTTTTCGTCAATCCACTGTTCCATAAGGAAAATAACAGGATTTTTGGTTCTTTTATTAAATTCAGTGCTATGAGCATCTTTAAGACCTGCAACATTTCTTGCAAATTCTATTACTGAAAGTTGCATTCCAAGGCAAATTCCAAGAAATGGGATTTTATTTTCTCTTGCAAATTTTATAGCTGATATTTTTCCATTAATTCCTCTTTCTCCAAATCCACCTGGCACAAGAATTCCATCTATATTTTTCAATAATTCATGAGCATTTTCATCATTTACCTTTTCTGCTTCAATAAAATTTATGTTAACTTTGCAATTATTAGCTATTCCTCCATGAGTTAAAGCTTCTATTATGCTTTTATACGATTCTTTTAATTGCACATATTTCCCAACAACAGCAATGTTTACTTCATACATAGGGTTTTTTATTCTCTCAACAATGAATTCCCATTTATCAAGCTTGGGAGCTCCTGTCCAAATATTCAATTTTTCAATAATTTTTTCATCTAATCCCTCTTTGTTTAAATTTAGGGGAACTTCATATATACTTTCAACATCTTTTGCTGTTATTACTGATGATTTTTCCACATTGCAAAAAAGAGATATCTTTCTTTTTACATCATCTGGAAGGTCTCTATCTGTTCTGCAAACAATAATATCAGGCTGAATTCCTATTGCTCTTAATTCTTTCACACTATGCTGGGTTGGTTTGGTTTTAAGTTCTCCTGCTGATTTTAAATATGGAACAAGAGTGACATGAACAAAAACAACATTTTCCCTTCCAAGGTCATTCTGTAATTGTCTTATAGCTTCTAAAAAAGGCTGGCTTTCAATATCTCCAACTGTTCCTCCAATTTCCACAATTCCAATATCAACATCTTGCATTGCATCTAAAATTACTGATTTTATTTCATTTGTAATATGTGGAATTACCTGAACTGTGCCACCTAAAAATTCCCCTTTTCTCTCTTTATTAATAATTGATTCATAGATTTTTCCAGTTGTGTAATTACTTTTTTTTGTTATTTTAGCAGAAGTAAACCTTTCATAGTGACCAAGGTCAAGGTCTGTTTCTGCACCATCTTCTGTAACATAAACTTCACCATGCTGGTATGGATTCATTGTTCCAGGGTCAACATTAATATATGGGTCAAGCTTCTGCATTCCAATTTTTAATCCTCTTGCCTCCAGTAGTGCACCAATTGATGCAGCGGTTATACCTTTTCCAATTGATGAAACAACGCCACCTGTTATAAATATAAGTTTCATTGGCTTCATTTTATTCCTCTTTTAAAAAATTTTTTATTAATTCAACACCTGAATTATAAAAAATTCCACTTTCTTTTGCAATTTTTTCAGAAAAATTAAAATTTTTAGATATTGAAAATTTTTTTCGGGAATCATAAATTATAAATGGAACTGGTTCATTTGTATGAGTTCTTTTTTCTATTGGAGTTGGATGGTCTGCGGTTATTAAAATTTTATATGGAAAATTTTTTTCCTTTAAATTTTCTAAAATTACTCCAACAATTCTTTTATCAAAAAATTCAATTGCTTTTACTTTTTTCTCAATACTTCCTTCATGACCAGCTTCATCTGATGCTTCAACATGAACATAAACAAAATCGTTTTTATTAAGGGCATTAATTGCAGATTGAGCTTTACCTTCATAGTTTGTATCAAGATAACCTGTTGCTCCTTTAACATTTATGATTTCCATACCTGCTGAAACTCCAATTCCCCTAATTAAATCTACAGCTGATATTACAGCACCTTTTAGGCCAAATTTTTTTTCAAACTTTTCCAATTCTGGTTTTTTTCCCTGCCCCCATAGCCATATTGAATTTGCAGGAAGTTTTCCTTCATTTATCCTCTTTTTGTTGATTTCATGCTGGTTTAAAAAAGTTTGAGCTTGAGTTATTAGCCATACTATTATGTTATTTTCCCAATTTTTTGGCAAATATTCAATAATTGGCTTTCCAATAATATCATGTGGAGGATAAAGCTTTTCATTTGCAACCTCTTCAGGGCAATTGTAGAAAACGCATATATGTCTGTAACTAATTCCAGGAAAGAATTTTATATCTTGAAAATTGAAAAAATTATTCATATCTTCAATTAAAATTTTTGCTTCTTCTGTTGAAATATGCCCAGCTGAATAATCATGCATGTAAACTCTCTGTTCATAATGTAGCAAGGTTACAAGATTGCATCTGAATGCAACATCATTTTCTTTTAGGTCAATACCCATACTTAATGCTTCAAGTGGAGCTCTTCCAGTATAATACTTTTCAGGTTCATAACCCATAAGTGCCATATTTGTAACATCACTTCCAGGAGGAAATCCATCTGGGGTGGTTTTCACAAGCCCAATAATTCCATTAGCACATAATCTATTCATATTAGGAGTGTTTGCTGTCTCTAAAGTGGTTTTACCTTCAAGTTCTTTTAATTGCCAGCCTGCCATTCCATCAGCAATTAAAACAATGTATTTCATTAATCTTCTCCTGCAAATAGTTCAGCAATTTGATTAAAATTTGCTTCAACTGTCACAGGTTTTTCAGATATTTTTATTGCATTTTCAGGGTCTTTTAACCCATGACCTGTTAATGTGCATACAATTGTTGAATTTTTTTTAAAATAATTTTTTTCTGCAAGTTTCAAAATTCCTGCTACTCCTGCCGCACTTGCAGGTTCACAGAAAATACCCTCTTTTGAAGAAATTAATTTATATGCTTTTAAGATTTCATCATCAGAAACCATATCAATTAATCCACCAGATTCATCTCTTGCGTTTTCAGCTTTCTTCCAGCTTGCAGGATTACCAATTCTAATTGCTGTTGCAACTGTTTCAGGATTTTCAATTTTATATCCTCTTACAATTGGTGCAGCTCCTTCCGCTTGAAATCCTACCATTTTTGGTTTTTTGCTTGCAAATCCTTTTTCATAATATTCTTTATATCCCATCCAGTATGCTGTTATATTTCCAGCATTTCCAACAGGTAAAACATGGTAATCTGGAGCATCTCCAAGAACATCAATTATTTCAAATGATGCAGTTTTTTGACCTTCAAGTCTGTATGGATTAATTGAATTTACAATTGCGACAGGATATTTTTCAGCTACTTCTTTTACTAAATTTAAAGCATCATCAAAATTTCCTTTAATTTGAATTACTTTTGCTCCATGCATCATAGCTTGGCTTAATTTTCCAAGAGCAATTTTACCTTCTGGAATTAAAACAAAACATTTAAGTCCAGCTCTTGAAGCATAAGCTGCAGCAGATGCAGAAGTATTCCCAGTTGAAGCGCATATAACAGATTTTGCACCATTTTCAACTGCATTTGTAACTGCCATTGTCATGCCACGGTCTTTAAATGAACCTGTTGGATTTGTTCCTTCAAATTTAAAGTATAATTTTACTCCATTTCCAATAATATCTGCAATGTAACCTGATGGAATTAAAGGAGTATTACCTTCATTTAAAGTTACAATTTTTGTAGGGTCTTTAACTGGTAAGAATTCTATATATCTTTTGATTACACCTTCCCATTTCATTAAAATTCTCCAAAATTTTTATTTTGTATACTGAATAGCACATTGGAAAAAGTTTGTCTATAAATTAAAGAGTTGATTTGAGATTATTTTAATGATAAAAAATTGTTTGACAAAAAAGATTATTTGAGTTAAGTTTAATTAAATTAAAAAGGAGTTCAAAATGACTGAAAAAATTAAAAGAGAACTCAAAGAGCTTGGAATTGGTAAAAAAATAAGAGAATTAAGGCAGAAAAAAGGATTAACAATTCATCAATTAAGTGAAAAGACAGGTCTCTCTAAAGGATTAATATCTCAAATAGAAAATGAGCAGGTCTCTCCTCCAATTTCAACTTTGCTTAAAATATCAAATGCTTTGATGGTTGAACTTTCATATTTTTTTGAAGAAGGTGGTCCTGAGAAAAAAATTACTGTAGTAAGGAAAAATGAAAGAATAGTTTCAGGAAGAAGAGGAATAAAGGGGAATATAAATATTGGTTATACTTATGAAATGCTTGCTCCAAAAAAAGCTCATAAGCATATGGAACCTTTTATTGTTACATTTGAGCCAAAGGAAAGAGATGAAGTAATAATGTTTAACCATGAAGGAGAGGAATTTCACTTTGTTCTTGAGGGAAGAGTTGAAATGATTACTGATATTCAGGAGCCAATTGTTCTTGAAGAGGGAGATTCATTGTATTTTGATTCAAGTATTCATCATGGTTTTAGAGGATTAGATGGAAAACCAGCAAAAACTCTTGTTGTTGTATTTCATAAATAATTTTTGAAAGGAAAAGAAATGATAGAGATAAGGTTTCATGGTAGAGGTGGTCAGGGTGCAGTAATTGCATCTAAAATTTTAGCTTATGCATATTTTTTAGACGGCAAATTTTCTCAAGCATTTCCAACTTTTGGTGCTGAAAGAAGAGGTGCACCTGTTCAGGCATTTGTAAGGGTTGATAAAGAATTTATAAATAATAGAAGCCCAATAATAACCCCTGATTATGTCATTGTTATGGCAGGAAAACTTGCTGAAACCATTAATGTTGCAGAAGGAATAAAAGATGGAGGAGTGGTAATAATTAATTCTGAGAAAAAGCCAGAAGAATACTATTTTGAAGAGAACTGTATAGTAAAAACATTCAATGTTAATAAAATTGCTTTAAAATACAAACTTGGAACTCCTATTATGCCAATTATTAATGCTCCAATTTTAGGAGTTTTTGCAAAAATTACAGGCACAGTTTCTTTAGAAGCTTTAAAAAAAGCTATTCCAAAATTTGTGCCTGTTAAAATTGAGGAAAATATAAAAGCTTGTGAAGACGCTTATAATCTTGCCTGAAACTAAAAGGAGAAATTTAAAATGGAAACAATTGAATATCAAGAGGTTATTTCAAGTCGTGATATTGAAAGATTTCCTATTTCCATTACAACAACTGAAGTTAATCTTACAGGTTCCTGGAGATTTTTCAAACCTGTATTTAGAGAAAAAATTTCACCATGCAGACTTGCCTGCCCAAACAATATAAACATTCCAAAGTATATTTTTTACATTTTAAAAAATGACCTTGAATCTGCTTGCAAAATTTTAAGAGAGGATAATCCATTTCCAGCAACATGTGGTAGAGTTTGTCCGCATTTCTGCCAGGAAAGTTGTAATAGAGGTGAATATGATGCTAATATTGAAATTAGAGAATTGGAAAAATTTCTTGGAGATTATGCATTAAACATTCCATATAAAAAACCTGAAGTAAAAATAGATAAAAAAGTTGCAATAATTGGCGGTGGACCAGCAGGAATAAGTTGTGCTTACTATCTTGCTAAAAATGGAATTAATGTAACAATTTTTGAAAGAGAATCTTTCCTCGGTGGTCTTTTAATTTATGGAATTCCAGAGTATAGGCTTCCAAAAGATATTGTAAAAAAAGAGATTGAAAATATTTTATCCATTGGAAATATTGAGGTAAACACAAATGAGAATTTTGATTATGGAAAAATAATTGAAATTAGTGAGAAATATGATGCTGTGTTTGTAGCTGTTGGAGTATCAAAGTCAAAAGAATTAAAAGATATTCCATTTGACAATGAAAAGATAATTTCAGGTTATAACTTTTTAAAGAGATTAAATTTGGATAATAATTTTAAAATAGAAAATGAAAAGATAGCAATTATTGGTGGAGGAAATGTTGCAATAGATGTTGCAATGAATTTGTTGAGAATGAACAATGAGCCAGTAATAATTTATAGAAGAGAAATTGCCAATATGCCAGCATTTGAAGAAGAGATTAAAGAAGCATTAGAAGAAGGTATAAAAATTTTAACAAAAAAAATTATTGGAAAATATGAATTAGGAGATAAAGTTAAAGTTTGGCTTGAAGAAGTTAAAGAAATTAAAGGAGATAAAATAATTTCAGAGCAAATAGAAAATAATTTTTATGAATTTGATAGAATAATTTTTGCAATAGGGCAGGTTAGAGAATTTCAAAATAGATTTGATAAAAAAAATATTTTTACTGGTGGAGATTTTGATTATGGAGCAAAAACTGTTGCTGAAGCAATAAGTAGTGGAAAAATCAATGCATATAAAATAATTAACTTTCTTACTGGGAAAAATTTATACAAAGAGTTAGATTCAAAAGATGTGATTTCATTTGATAAAATAAACACATTTTACTTTAAAAAAGAGAAACCATTAGTAGTTGAAAAAAATACAAAACCTCCACTTGATAAAATATTAAATGAGGCAAAAAGATGTTTTAGTTGTGGAGTTTGTAATTTATGTAAAACATGTTGGTTTTCATGTCCAGATTTGAGTGTTGAAGTAACTGATAAAGTTTATTTTGATTATGACCATTGTAAAGGTTGTGGCCTATGTGCAAATGAATGCCCAAGGGGTGTAATTGAAATGGTGGAGGAATTATAATGATAAAAGATATGCTTTTAGGAAGTGAAGCAATTGCAGAAGGAGTAAAACTTGCAAAGCCAAAGGTAATTCCAGCTTATCCAATTACTCCGCAAACTCATGTTATTGAAGTTTTATCTGAAATGATTGAAAAAGGTGAGCTAAATGCAAAATTTATAAGAGTTGAATCAGAGCTATCTGCTGCAGCTGCAGCTCTTGGTGCTTCTTCTGCAGGAGTAAGAACTTTTACAGCAACAAGTTCACATGGACTTGCATTAATGCATGAAATTTTGCATTGGATTGCTGGAGCAAGATTACCTGTTGTTTTACTAAATGCAAACAGAGCAATAGGTTCTCCTTGGAATATATGGACAGACCAGACTGATAGTATGACACAAAAAGATTTGGGATGGTTACAGCTTTATTGCGAAACTGCCCAAGAAGCTCTTGATTCAATAATTCAGGCTTTTTATGTTGCTGAAAAGGTTCTACTGCCATTTATGGTAATGATTGATGGTTTTATCCTCTCTCATACTCTTGAACCAGTAATAATTCCTTCTCAAGAAGATGTTGATAGATTTTTACCTGAATATAAACCAGAATATTATCTTAATGTTGAAAATCCAATGACTTTTGGTGCTGCAGCTAAAGGTGATATATTTTACAATTTGAGGAAAGATATTCAAAAAACAATGGAAAATAGCTTTTATGTAATTAATGAAGCACATAAAAAGTTTAAGGAAATTTTTGGAAGAGAATATGGGGTTATAGATTGCTATAGATTGGATGATGCTGAGATTTCATTTGTTGTTACTGGAGCTTTAACTGGAACTGTTAAAGTTGCTGTTGATAAATTAAGAGATAAAGGGATAAGAGCAGGAGTGTTAAAAATAAGATATTTTAGACCATTTCCAAAAAGAGAAATTGTAAAAAAATTGAAAAATGTTGAAAAATTGATTGTTTTAAATAGATCTGTAAATTTTGGAAGTGCTGGCAGTATAACCACTGAAATAAAAGATGCATTTTATTATGAAGAAAACAAGCCTGTGATTTACGATTTTATAATAAGTCTTGGAGGAAAAGAGGTTTTTGTTGAAGATATAATTGAGTTAGCTGAAAATGTAGATAAATTAAATAAAAATCAAATCTTATGGCGAGCTTAAAAGGAGAGAAATAATGGATTTTAGAGAGCTTACAAATGTTGAATATATAAATCAGGGGCATTTTGCTTGTCCGGGATGTGTTGCTGCACTATCAATGAGGCATGCTTTGAAAGTTCTTGGAGAAAAAACTGTAATTGTTATGCCAGCAAGTTGTTGGTCAATAATCGCAGGAGGTTTACCAACAACAGCACTTCAAGTTCCTCTACTTCATGTGCCTTTTGCAGTTTCAGCAGCTGTAGCTTCAGGAGTTAAAAATGCATATAATGCTGAGGGCAAAGATGATATTAATGTTGTTGTATGGGCAGGAGATGGTGGAACTTTTGATATAGGACTTCAGGCTTTAAGTGGTGCAGCTGAAAGAAAGGAAGATATTTTGTATGTTTGCTATGATAATGAAGCGTATATGAACACAGGTATTCAGAAAAGTTCAGCAACTCCTCCTGGAGCATGGACTACAACAACTCCAAGTGGAAATCCAATTGAATTTGAAAAAAAGGATATTGTAAATATAGTGCTTTCACACAATCCAAATTATGTTGCAACAGCAACAATTGCATATCCAGATGATTTTTATAGGAAATTTGAAAAAGCAAAAAATATTAAAGGTTTCAGGTTTATTCATCTTTTATCTTCATGTTTTCCAGGTTGGAGGATTGATTCTCAGGATGCTTTAAAAGTTTTGAGACTTGCTGTTGAAAGTGGAATATTTTTACTTCTTGAAGTTGAAAATGGTAAACCTATTGAAATTACATATAAACCTGAAAAATTCATTCCAGTAAAAGAGTATTTTAAAATTCAGGGTAGATATAGACATTTAACAGATGAGGTAATTGAACAAATTCAGGAAAGGGTTAATTTAAGGATAAAGAGTTTGTTATAAATTTCCTTGCAAGAAGGAAAATTTTATGATAAAATTTCTTTATGAAAAAGAAAGATATTATAAAGTCAATTATTGTTGAATTTCATTCCAATGAATTGCCATTAATTATTGAAAGAAAAATATCACTTCCTATTAATTCCAATAAAATAATTTCAGTAGTTGGCGCGCGAAGGGTTGGGAAAACATATCTTCTGTTTAAAACAATAAAAAATTTAATAGAGAAAAATATTGATAAACAAAGATGTTTATATTTTAATTTTGAAGATGAAAGACTTGATTTGACCAGATATGATTTAGATTTAATATTACAAGCTTATAGGGAATTGTATCCCGAAATTGAATTAAAAAAAATTTATATTTTTTTTGATGAAATTCAAAATATTAATGGCTGGGAAAAGTTTGTAAGAAGAGTATATGATACTGTTACAAAAAATATTTTTATAACAGGGTCAAATTCAAAATTACTTGGGGATGAAATTTCAACATCATTAAGAGGAAGAACTTTAAAATATGAAGTTAGTCCATTAAGTTTTGAAGAATTTTTGAAATTCAAAAATTTTGAATTTAATTCCAAAATTGATTTTTATAATAGCAAGAAAAAAGTTTTACTACTTAAATATTTTGAAGAATTTTTAAAATATGGAGGATTTCCTGAGATACCATTAATGGAACAAAATTTAAAAGTTAAAACATTACAAGAATATTTCAATGTATTGATATATCGTGATATAATTGAAAGATACAAAATTAAAGATGTTTTTGTTTTAAAATATTTTATAAAAAGGTTAGCTGAAAATGTTTCAAAAACTTTTTCAGTAAATAAAATTTACAATGAACTAAAATCACAAGGGATAAAAATTGGAAAAAATTCATTGTATAATTATATTGAATTTATGGAAACTTGTTTTTTAATTAAGTTAGTAAAAAAGCATTATTCATCAATTTTAAAATCTGAAATGGGAGAGAAAAAAATCTATTTTGTAGATAATGGTTTAATTAATGCAATAAGGGCATTTGACAGTAAAAATTTTGGTGGATTATTAGAAAATTTAATTTGGCGAGAGTTATCATTAAAATTTGAAAAAATTGTTTTTTATAAAGGAAAAAAAGAATGTGATTTTGTTGTTGATGATACCTTCCCAATCCAAGTATGTTATGATTTTACAGATACAAATACAAAAAAAAGAGAACTTAATGGTCTAATAGAATGTTGTAAATATTTTAATTTCAAAAAAGGATTTATCATAACTTTTGATGATGAAGATTATTTAAAAAAAGAAAGTATAGAAATACAAGTTTTACCTGCTTATAAATTTTTACTTAACATTCCTGTAATTGTGTAAAGTT
This sequence comes from uncultured bacterium, assembly GCA_964593895.1. Classification (GTDB taxonomy): domain Bacteria; phylum DYJV01; class DYJV01; order DYJV01; family JALVYZ01; genus CAZQKL01. Next base: position 884 of record CAZQKL010000004.1, on the reverse strand, counting down.
TTTCAATTTCCTTTTTTGTTAAAAATCTCCATTCACCCTGTTTTAACATTCCAAGTTTTATTGGTCCAAATTGAACTCTTCTTAATCTTTTAACTTCATAACCTAACTCTTGAAGCATTCTTCTTATCTGTCTTTTTCTACCTTCCTGTATTGTCATTTCAATTAATGTTGATTTTTTTGATTTGTTTAAAATTTTACATTCAGCTGGCAAAGTTTTTTTCCCATCAAGTTCTATTCCCTGTTCAAGCTTTTTTAAATCTTCATCTTTAATTTCTCCTTTTATTAAAACATGATACTTTTTTTTAACTTTGTATCTTGGATGAATTAATCTATTTGCAAGCTCTCCATCATTTGTTAAAATAATTAATCCTTCAGAATTATAATCAAGCCTTCCAACAGGATAAATTCTTTGAGGAATATCTTTTACAAGGTCAGTAATTATTGTTCTTCCAAAGTCATCTTTCAATGAACATAGCACTCCTTTAGGTTTATTAAGAGCAATATAAACTTTTTCTGGCAATTTAACTTTTTCACCATTAACTTCAACCTCATCCTTTTCAGGATTGACTTGAATTGCAGGATTTTTAACTATTTCACCATTTACTTTAACTTTTCCTTCAAAAATAATCTCATCACATTTTCTTCTTGAAGCTACTCCACAATTTGCTAAAAATTTGTTAAGTCGCATAATTTTTATTTATAAAAACTTTTCTTGATAATCAATTAAAATTTTTCTTGAAATTAACTTTAACAGCAAAATTAATAGTTGGATTAATTCTAATATTTGTAATATTTTTCATTGCTTCAGACATTATTATAAAATGGGGTGACAGAAAAGTTGAAAAAAAGGTAATAGATACACTTGTTAAACAAAAACTTGCTAA
>CAZQKL010000003.1:0-33343 GCA_964593895.1 uncultured bacterium | reverse complement strand
CAGTTGTTGTTGGACATGTAACTGATGATGGGTTTTTAACTTTAAAATTCAATGGAGAGATATGTGCTAAAATTCCTGTAAAGTATCTTTCTGAAGATGCTCCAAAATATAATAGACCTTATAAAAAGCCTGAATATATTGAAAAACTTAGAAATTTTAATGAAAACGATATTCCTCAGCCAAAAAATTTTAATAAAGTTTTAATTGAATTATTGAAAAATTTAAATATTGCAAGCAAAAAATGGGTATATGAACAGTATGACCATATGGTTAGAATAAACACTGTTGTTTTACCAGGCTCAGATTCTGCAGTTATAAGAATTAAAGGGACAAATAAAGGGATTGCAATAAGTTCAGATTGTAATTCAAGATACTGCTATCTTGACCCTAAAAAAGGTGCAATGTTGGCTGTTTGTGAAAGTGCAAGGAATGTAGCATGCTCTGGTGCAGTCCCAAAAGCTATTACAGATTGTTTAAATTTTGGTAATCCTGAAAAGCCTGAAATTATGTGGCAATTTAAAGAAGCTGTTGAAGGAATTGCTGAAGCTTGCAAAATTTTAAAAACTCCTGTAGTCAGTGGAAATGTGAGTTTCTATAACGAAACAAGTGGTAATCCTATATATCCTACTCCAACAATTGGAATGGTTGGAATTCTTGAAAACATTGAAAAACATTTAACTCAATGGTTTAAAGATATTGGAGATAAAATTGTTCTTTTAGGTAGAATAGATGGATATTTGGCTGGTTCTGAATATCTTTTCCAGTTTCATAATAAAGTAACTGGAAATTTGCCAGAAGTTGACCTTGATTATGAGAAGAGATTGATTGATGGTTTAATAAAAATGAATGACCTTGATTTATTAAAATCAGCTCATGATGTTTCTGAAGGTGGTTTAGCTGTTGCAATTGCTGAATGCTGTATTACAGGAAAAAAATTAATTGGAGCAAAAATAAATCTTTCATCTGATAATCTTTTAAAAACTTATTTTGGTGAAGGTCCATCAAGAATTGTTATTTCATGTGCATCTGAAAATTTGGATAAAATAGAAAAAATAGCAAGAGATTTTAACATAGATTTTACAGTTATTGGAGAAACTATTGAAAACAGGCTAAAAATTTTAGACATCATTGATATTGAACTTGAAAAATTAAAAGATGCTTATTTTAATGCATTAGAAGAATATTTAGAAAATTATAAACCATAAAAACAAGAAAATAAGCAAGAAAAGTTAAACCAAAAAATTGCAAAAAAACCCATTTCCAGCTACCTGTCTCTTTTTTGGTAACCGCTAATGTTGCAATACATGGAGAAGCAATTAATACCCATAAAAGTATGGAAATTCCTACAATTGGGGAATAGTTTCTCCTTAATTTTACAATTAACCTTTTTGTTGATTCTTTTTCTCCAACTGCATTTATAATACTCATTTGAGATACAAATACTTCTTTTGCAGGCAAAGAAGCAATTATTGCTGTTACAATTTTCCAGTCAAAACCAAGGGGTTTAAAAATTGGTGCAAGAAAATGCCCTAATTTTCCTATAAATGTATTTGAAGCTATTTCTGACATTTTTTCAGCTTTTATCTTTTCAATCTGTTTTTCTGCATTCTCTTTCAAAACTTTTAATTTTAAAATCTTTAAATACAGGTTTTTGGCTATACTTTTTGCTTCATCATATTTCCCTTCTTCAACTAATTTTTTTATTATTTTATAATCTGGAGATTTTTCTATCTCACTAATCAATGAATGTTCTTTAATAGCTAAATCTTTTTTTATTCTGGTAATTATTTCATCATAATCTTTTTTAAAATGAGTGGTTTTTGGAAAACTTGATAAAAACCATAATATAATTGAAAGAGCTAAAATAATTGTTCCAGCTTTTTTCAAATATTGGTAACTTTTCTCCCTCACATAAAGGTATAAATTCTTAAAAGTTGGAATTCTATATGGAGGAAGTTCCATTAAAAAAGGTGCAGGAACTCCCTTGAAAATTAATCTATTTAAAATTTTTACAAGCACAAGAGCTATAATTATTCCTGTAATATATATTCCCCACATTATTGGAGCCTGAAATTTAGAAGGGAAAAAAGCAGGAATAATTAACATATAAATTGGAACTCTTGCTCCGCAACTCATAAGAGGAAGAATAAGGATAGTTAAAATTCTATCCTTTTCTGTATCAAGTGTTCTTGTAGCCATAATTCCAGGAACATTGCAACCAAACCCAATTAACATTGGAATAAAACTTTTCCCATGAAGACCGATTTTATGCATAATCTTATCAATAATAAAAGCTGCTCTTGCCATATATCCTGTGGATTCCAATATACCTATAGCTAAAAAGAGTAGGATTATATTTGGCAAAAATACTATAACAGAACCTACCCCTGGAATAACTCCATTTACAATTAATGATTTAATCAAATTTTCACCATGCCAGTAAGTTGAAATTAGATGAGATAAATAGGTAAAAAAAGTATCAATCCATTCTACAGGTTTTTCACCAAGAGTAAATGTAAGCTGAAAAGTTAAATACATTAAAAATAGGAATATAGGAATTCCGAAAAATTTATTTGTTAAAACCGCATCAATTTTATCAGAAATATCAATTCTTGGAGGATTTATTCTGGTTACACTTTCTTTGCATGCTCCTGAGATAAATCCATATCTTTTTTCTGAAATTAAAATATCTGGCTCTTCATTAAATATGCTCCTTAAATTTTCAATTTCATTGTTTAAAATTTTCCAAAATTCATGATTTTCAGGAAAATATTTTTTAACTTCTTTTTTTATCTCAACATCATCTTCAAGAAGTTTCAATGCAATCCACTTTAAATTATACTTTTTAGAAATTGGGGAACTTTCAAGAAAAGTTTTTAGAACCTCAATTGAACTTTCAATTTCATCACCATAATAAAATTTTGGAGGTGAAATTTCTTTTTTATTTATACAAAAATCGTAGATAACCTCTTTTAATTCATCAATTCCTTTTTCTCTATTTGCTATTGTTTCAACAACTGGAACTCCTAAAAGTTTGGAAAGATATTGAGAATTAATTTCCAATCCTTTTTTCCTTGCTTCATCTATCATATTTAAATTCAAAATTAATGGAACATTTAATTCAAGTAGCTGAATTGCAAGATAAAGATTCCTTTCAATATTTGATGCATCAATAACATCAACAACAACATCAGGTTTCTCCTCTAAAATAAAATTCCTTGCAACAATTTCCTCAATTGAATATGCACTTAAACTATAAATTCCAGGTAAATCAATTACTTTAAATTTTACACCATTAAATATGTATTCACCTTCTTTCTTTTCCACAGTAACACCTGGATAATTCGCAACATGCTGTCTTGAACCTGTTAATGCATTAAAAATTGAACTTTTACCTGCATTAGGATTGCCAGAAAGAGCAATTTTAAATTCTTTCATATTATACTGGCTCTCCATAAATTTTACTTGCTTCACCAAAACCTAAAGCAATTTTAGAATTTTCCACTTTAACAATTATAGGGCCAGGTGGAGTTTTAACAATCTCAACAACTTTATTTAACCCAAGTCCCATTGCTTCAAGTCTTTTTTGTAAACCTTTTCCACTTTTTATTGCTTTAATTTTAACCTTCTGACCTTGAGAAAAAGCTATAATTGGACTCATTTTACCTTCTCAACAATTATATTTTCAGCATCTTTTTTTCTAATTGAAATATGAAAACCTCTAATTTCAACATCAATTGGGTCACCAAGGGGGGCTATTTTTTTTACTGTAATTATTTCATTTGAAGTTGCTCCAAGGTCAGTTAATCTTTTAACAAGCTGGTCTTTTTTTACAAATTTAATAATTTTACCTTTTTCTCCAGGCTTTAAATCCTTTAAAGTTATTTGAGGTTTATTTTTATAATCTTTATAAAGTTTTTCAATACATTCAAAACATTTTTCATCTTCTTTTTTACCATTTAAATAACACTTCAATTTTTCAAGCCACAATTTGTCAGTCCTTGGACATTTTTCTATAAATTCATTTAATTTTTCAAATTTATCAATAATTTCATTTTCTAAAAAATGCTCAACCTTACATGCAGTCTCTTCCGCTTCAGTATATTTCATACCAAAAAATTTTGTAAAAAAATTCCTTAAAATTTTCCTTTTTCTCTCAATTTTTTTAGCTTCATTTTTTCCCTTTTCAGTTAACGTAATATATTGATAAGGTTGATAATTTACAAGTCCAAGTTTTGACAGCTGTTTTAATGCTCCTGTTACAGAAGAAAACTTTACATTTATCTTTTCTGCAATATCTTTAACTCTTGCAACATTATTCTCTTTTGTTAACTTTAAAATTACCTCAAGATAATCTTCTAAACTTGGTGTAAGCTCTTTGTTAGGCATAGCTAACTTTATTAATAATACATAAATTTGTTAATGTCAAGAAATTTTATTGAGAATTTAAAACTTCTCTAATTTTTAATGATAATTCTTTTAAAGTAAAAGGTTTTTTTAAAAAATTTATCTTTTTTAATTTAACTCCAAGTTCTTTTAATGCTTCATCTGAATAACCTGTTGTAAAGATAAATTTTACTGAAGGCTTTAATGACTGGATTTTTGAATACAATTCATATCCATCCATTTCAGGCATAATTATATCAGAAATAATTAAATCAAAATCGTAATTGTTTTTTTCAAGAGTTTCTAATGCTTCCTGACCATTTGAAGCTAAAGAAACTTTATAACCAAGTGAGGTTAACATTTCATTTAAAATCTCTTTTATCTCCTTTTCATCTTCAACAACAAGAACTTTCTCTTTACCTTTTGGTAAATTTTCTAAAACTTCTTTATTCTGTTTTTCATCATTTATTTTATCCTTTGAAAATAAAGGGAGATAAATAAAAAAACTTGTGCCTTTGCCAACTTCAGATTTGAATTTTATTTCACCTTTATTTTGCAAAACTATTCCATAAACTGTTGATAATCCCAATCCTGTGCCAATTCCAGGTTTTTTAGTTGTAAAAAAAGGTTCAAATATTCTATTTTGGATTGATTTTGGAATACCAATCCCATTATCTTTAACTTCAATTAATACCTTATTTTCAACTTTTTTTACATTAACTTCTATCTTCTTATTTTCCTCATCTTTTTTCTCATACAAAGCATCTCTTGAATTTACAATTAAATTAATTAAAATCTGTTCAATTTGAGTTGGGTCCATAAAAACAACTAAATTTTCCTCTGAATAATTAAATTTTAGCTCAATATCTTCAGGGATTAGCCGTCTTATCATCTTTTCAAGGCTTTTTATTTCATTTACAATATTTATAGGCTTTGGATTTATTTCCTGTTTTCTACTGAAAGCAAGAAGTTTATTTATTAAATCTTTAGCTCTTTCAACAGCTTCTAAAATCTTTTCTGTATGCTTTGATGGAAGATTTTTTTGCAACATTTCAGCATAGCCAGAAATAATTGTTAAAATATTATTAAAATCATGGGCAATACTTCCAGTTAATCTTCCAATTGCTTCCATCTTTTGTGCTTGAAATAACTGCTCTTCTAACATCTTAGATTTTGTAATATCTTTCTTTATTCCAACAAAATTTGTTATTTTACCTTCTCTATTTCTAATTGGAAATATGTTTGCCTCCTCATAGTAAAAAGCACCATCCTTCTTTTTATTGACAAACTCCCCTTCCCACATTTTGCCAGATAAAATTGTATTCCATAAATTTTCATAAAAAGATTTTGGATGAACTCCACTTTTTAAAATTCTTGGATTTTTTCCTAAAACTTCACTTTTTGAATATCCTGTTATTTTTTCAAATGTTGGATTTACATATTGAATATTGCCATCTTTATCAGTTATAACAATAATTACTGAAGCTTGCTCAATAATTGTTTTATATTTTTCTATCTCTTCTCTCTGTTTTACTTCATGGGTCAAATCAATAAATGTTACAACAGCACCTGTTATTTTATCCTTTTCAATTATTGGAGAGGTAAAAACTGCAACTGGAATTCTTTTACCATCTTTTCTTACAAAGTATTCATTTCTAAAAAAATTACATGTCCCATTTTTTAAAGTAATTTCTACAGCGCACTTTTCTTTTGGTTCTCTTTCATCCTTATGAACAAGCTTATGAAAATTCTCTCCAAGTAGTTTATCATCTTCACTATATCCAAGAATGAATTTAGCACTTCTATTTGCAAAAACTATATCTCCTTTTTTATCAAGCCAACAAACTCCCTCTGTAATTGAATCAAGTAAAAGATTTTCCCTGTTTTTTACAAATGTATAATTTGTCGCAAGGCTTTCAAATTCTAACTTAATTGCATTCGCAAAAATGATAATAATTATCAATGAAACTAAAAGCAAGCTAACAAAAAATAGAATAAAAAAAAGAAATTGATGGGATGTTTGAGTAAAAAAATAAAGAAAAATTCCAAAAACGAGAAAATAAAGCGAAAATAGTGTGATAAGAAATAGTTTTAAAACTCTTGATATCATCAAATTAATAATAATTGAGAAAAAGAAAAAAATCAATTAATTTGAAAAAATTTTTTTTGTGTGTTAATTTAAAAATATGAAAGAAGCACTTTTTTATGAAAAAAGAGAAAATGATGTTAAATGCCTATTATGTAATCATTACTGCATTATAAAAAATAATTCCACTGGAATATGCAGAGTAAGACTTAACAAAAACCAGACCTTATATTCTCTTGTGTATCCAAAAATTATTGCAGAAAATATAGACCCAGTTGAAAAAAAACCTTTATATCATTTTCTACCTGGCTCATACACATATTCTATTTCAACTGTTGGATGTAATTTTAAATGCTTGCACTGTCAGAATTTTGAAATTTCTCAATTCCCTGAATTACATGGTGGAAAAATTATTGGAAAAGATATTTATCCAGAGGAACTTGTAAAAAAAACAGTTAATAACCATCTACTCTCAATTTCATACACTTATACTGAACCAACAATTTACTATGAACTTGCAAGGGAAACTGGCTTAATTGCCAAAGAAAATGGGATAAAAAATATTTTTGTTAGCAATGGATATATGAGTAAAGAAGTTATAAATGATTTAAAAGAGTGGCTTGATGCTATAAATATTGACATTAAATTTTCTGAAAAATTTTACTCTAAAATATGCAGAGCTAAACTAAAACCTGTTCTTGAAAATGTGGAAAAATTAAAATCTTTTGGTGTATGGGTTGAAATAACAACTTTAATAATTCCAGGTTACAATGATTCTGAGAAAGAACTAACCCAGATTGCCAATTTCATAAAAAGCATAGATAAAAATATTCCATGGCACGTTAGTGCATTTTATCCAACTTACAAATTAACAGATGCTCCTCCAACTCCTTTTATGACAGTAAAAAAAGCAAGAGAAATTGGACTTTCTGTTGGGTTAAATTATGTTTATACAGGAAATATACCTGATACTGAAGGGTCAAGCACATTCTGTCCAAATTGCAATACAATGCTAATTAAAAGAAGTGGATATTATATTGAAATCTTAAATCTTGAAAATAATAAATGTAAAAACTGTGGTTGCGAAATTGCAGGAATATTTTAAATAGTTTCAGCTAAAATTTCTACAAGTTTTCCAAGTTCAGGTTTTCCCAAAAATCTATTTGCACCAATTGAGTAAAGCTTTCTTTTATTAGCTTCACTAACCATTGATGAAAAAACAATAATTGGAATTTTATCAAATTCTGGTAGTTCTCTTACTCTTTTTACAAGATGAGCTCCATCCATTCCAGGCATTTCAAGGTCTGTAACTATTGCATCAAGATATTCATTTACACTTTTATTCTCTTTTCTTGCTATATTTAAAATTTCATTTAATTTACTAAAAGCTTCTTCACCATTGGAAGTTTCAATCACATTTATTCCAGCTTTTTGTAAAGATTTTTTCATTATTGACCTAATTCCTGGCGAATCATCTGCTATTAAAATTGTTTTTCCCTTTAATTTATCAGCTTTTGAAATTTTATCTGGTTCAACTTCTTTTACTGAATATTCTGGGAAGATATCTGCAATAATGCTTTCAAAATCCAATATAAGTATTAATTTATCATCTATCTTTACAACACTTGTTATACAATTAGTTTTTTTAGATGTGCTTAGTTGTGATGGCTGAATAACATTCCTCCAGTTAATCCTATAAATTCTTGTTACGTCATTTACCATAAAGCCATTAACAACATTATTAAATTCTGTAATTATTACCTTTTTCATTGGAGATGGAGAATCTATTTCAAGCCATTTTGCAAGATTTATCATTGGAATTATTTCACCTCTTAAATTTATCATTCCTTCAATATTTTTATCAGCCTTTGGAACATCTGTGAGTTTAGGTGTTTTAATAATTTCTCTTACTTTTGCAACATTTATTCCAAAATAATTACGTTTTATAGAACCATCTTCCTCTTTTCCATCAATGTAAAACTCAATTATTTCAAGTTCATTTGTCCCTGTTTCAAGAAGTATATCTGTTTTCATGACAACCCTCTATAAATATTTTACAACCAAATCTCCAACTTCCTGAGTTGTGTAACCCATTTTCCCTGCAGAAAGACTTTTTAAGTGATTTTTTAAAACAATTTTAACGCTATTTTCAATTCTATCTGCATATTTATCTTCATTAAAAAATCTTAACATCATTTCCCCAGCCATTATTGCTGCAAGTGGATTTATCACATTTTTTCCTGCATATTTTGGAGCTGAACCTCCAATTGGTTCAAACATTGATACACCATTTGGATTTATATTTCCTCCTGCGGCAATTCCCATTCCACCCTGAATTATTGCTCCAAGGTCAGTGATAATATCACCAAACATATTATCTGTAACTATTACATCAAACATTTCAGGATTTTTTACCATCCACATGCAAACAGCATCAACATGCCCATATTCTTTTTCTATATCTGGATAATCTTTTCCAACTTCATAAAAAACTCTCTCCCATAAATCAAATGCATATGTTAAAACATTTGTTTTACCGCAAAGAAGAAGTTTTTTCTTTTTATTCCTTTTTCTTGTAAATTCATAGGCATATCTAACACATCTTTCAACTCCAAAATATGTATTTATTGATTCCTGAATTGCAACCTCATACTTTGTCCTTTTTCTTAAAAAACCACCTGAACCAGCATACAATCCTTCTGTATTTTCTCTAACAACAACAAAGTCTATATCATCTGGACCTTTATCTTTTAAAGGTGTTTCTACTCCCTCATAAAGTTTTATTGGCCTTAAATTAATATACTGGTCAAGTTCAAATCTTAATTTTAATAATATCCCCTTTTCAAGTATTCCAGGTTTCACATCTGGATGACCTATTGCCCCAAGTAAAATTGCATCAAACTTTTTTAACTCTTCAATTGCTGAATCAGGAAGTGTTTCTTCTGTTTTTAAATATCTTTCTCCACCAAAATCAAATTTAACAAAATCAAATTTTAAATTATCATCTTGTAAAGCTTCAAGAACTTTTAAAGCTTCATTTATAACCTCAGGCCCAATTCCATCTCCAGGAATTACTGCAATTTTATATGTGCTCATCTATCCATCCTCCCTTGTTTAACTTTTTCCACAACATATTTTAAAAGTCCACCTTTTTCAACAAGCTCCTGCATAAATGGCGGTATAGGTTGAGATTTATAAACCTTTTTTGTTGTTAGATTTTTTATTTCACCTGTCTTAAAATTAACTTCAAGCTCATCACCTTCATTTATTTCATCAACTGCATCTGGTGCTTCCAATATTGGAAGCCCAATATTAAAAGAATTTCTAAAAAATATTCTTGCAAATGACTTTGCAATAACACATGAAATTCCACAAGCTTTAATTGAAATTGGAGCATGCTCTCTTGAAGAGCCACTTCCAAAATTTTCACCTGCAACAATAATATCTCCTTTATTCATTTTTTTTACAAATTCTGGGTCAGCATCTTCCATACAATGTTTTGCAAGCTCCTCAGGGTCTGAAGTATTTAAATATCTTGCAGGAATAATTGCATCTGTATCTATATCATCCCCAAATTTCCAAACCTTTCCTCTATATATCATTCCTTCCTCCTTCTAATAAATTTCCTGAAGTGTTTCAAGTTTTGATTTTAATTCCTGATTAACTTCAAGTAGCTTTTTAACTCTACGGTTTAATTTTGTATTTTCATCTGTTAGTTTATGAATTTCAACCTCTTTATCAGCCAATTCTTTTTGTAGTTTCTCTATTTTTTCAGTATATTCAAGAAACCTTTTCTCTAATCTTTCCTGTTCACTAACTGCTTTCTGATAAAGCTCTATCACTTTCTTATACTCACCATTTAAATATACTATGTACATGAAAAGAATTGCAATGAAAAATAGTAAAAAAACTATAAGCATAACTGATATTGAAAACATAATTAGCTCCTTTGTCCAAAAATTAAAGTTCCAATTCTTACCATTGTTGCTCCTTCCTCAACTGCAATATCAAAATCTCCACTCATCCCCATTGATAATTCTTCAAATTGAAAATTATCTTTATATTTTTCAAATAGTTCCCTCATCTTTCTATAATATTTTCTTGTAATTTCTCTATCAATTGATAATGGGGGAATGCACATTAAACCTTTAATTATTAAATTTTTAAATTTTTGTAATTCTATTAAAAAATCTTCCAATTCTTCTTCATAGATTCCATGTTTATTTTTATCTTTACCAATGTTTACCTGAACTAAAACTTTTAATTTTAAACCTTTAGTTTCAAGTTTCCTATTTAAAATTTCAGCAAGTTTTATTGAGCAAAGTGATTGTAGATATTCTATTTTATCAAAAATATACTTTGCTTTATTTCTCTGAAGATGTCCAATAAAATGCCATTTTATACCATAATTTTTTAACTCATCAATCTTTTTTATCATTTCTTGAACATAATTTTCACCAAAATCTCTTATCCCACAATTGTAGACTTCTAATATTTTATCGGCTGGAAATGTTTTTGATACAGCAATTAATTTTACATTATCTTTCCTGCCAGCTTTAATTTTACATTTTTCAATAATTTCTAAAATATTCTCTATTCTCTCGCAAATATTCATCATTTTAGTTCTCTTAAAACTTCAATAAATTCGCATAAAGGAAGTCCTATAACATTTGTAAAAGAACCGTAAATTTCCTTTACCATAAAAGCACCAATTCCCTGAATAGCATAGGCTCCTGCTTTATCATAAGGTTCATCAGTTGATAGATACCAATCTATTTCATCTTGCAATAAATTTTTAAATTTTACTCTGGAAACACAATACTTTTTTATCTCTACCATTTTATTTAAATTCAAAATTGTAAATCCTGTAGTTACAGTATGGACTTTTCCTGATAATGTTTTCAACATAATTTCTGCTTCTTCTCTATTTTTAGGCTTTCCAATAATTTTGCCATCAATTTCAACAACTGTATCAAATCCTGCGACAAAATTATTTTTAAACTTTTTTGCTACTTTAAGTGCTTTAAAATAGGAATTTTTAATAGCAACTTCAATTGGGTCATTTGAATTATTATTTTCAACAATATCTGCAGGAATAATTCTAAATTTTAAGCCAGCTTTTTTCAATAACTCAATTCTTCTTGGAGATGAGCTTGCCAAAATAAATTCTACTTTAATCATCAAGGTAACTCTTTAACAAGTTTTGTAAAAGCAGATTCAGAAAGTTCAAGTGCACTTAACCATTTTCCTTTCCTTTTTAAAAACTTATAAAAATACAAAAGATTTGAACTTAAAGTTTCCTGTTTTTCATGATACTCCTTTTGCCAGATAATTTTACCTGTTGATAAATCCTTTAAAGTAATTATAAAATCAACTTCAGCAGGAGTTTTAACAGAAAAACTGTTACCTTGTCTTTCAATAAATTTAATAATATAACCTTGTATGAGGTATTTAATCTCAAATCTTCTTTTAATTTTTTTTAAAGGCACTTCCCAGCAAGGCTCTTCAAATACATTCTCAACATCCTCAAATGAATAAGGTTTGTAATCTTTTCTTAAATTTTTAATTTTCAAATAAAACTTTTCAGATAAATCTCTTACAATCAAATCCATAAGCTCGTTATTGTAAGAATACTTAACTTTTTTCATCTCAATTTTAATTTCAAAATTTTGTAAATTTTTATTTGCAACATATTTAAAAGGAGGGATATAAACTTTTGCTGGCTTTTGAATTATTGGAGACTGTGAATTTTTAACATTTTTATGAGAACATGATAAAATTAAAAGAATTGTTAAGCCTAATAATAAAATTTTTGTTTTCATTTCAACCTCTTTATAAAGTTTTCTATTAATTGTAATCCTTTTTTCTGACTTTTTTCTGGATGAAACTGAACTCCAAACACGTTATCTTTATTAATTGATGAAGTAAAATAGATGCCATATTCAGTTTCGCTCATCTCATTCTCTTTTTTATTTTTAAGTTTTACATAATATGAATGAGCAAAATAGAAAAAATCCCCACTTTTAATCCCATAAAATAGAGGACTTTCTTTTTTTATGATTATGCTGTTCCAACCCATGTGAGGAATTGGAAGATTACCGAGATTTTCAAATTTTACAACTTCTCCTTTAATAATACCAAGAGCATTAACCTCTCCAAATTCAAAACTTTTTTCAAGTAAAGCCTGCATTCCTAAACAAATTCCTAAAAAGTATTTTCCACTACTTATAAATTCATAAATAGGTTCAACAAGTTCCAATCTTTTTAAATTTTCCATACAATCTTTTATAGCACCAACACCTGGTAAAACCGCTTTATCCATTTTAAGTAATTTTTCACCAGAAGTAATGATTTCACATTTTGCACCCATTTTTTCAAAAGCTTTAAAGACACTTTTTAAGTTTCCCATTCCATAATCTATTAAACCAATTTTCTGTTTCATTTTCCTACTCTTCTATTATAAAATGACACCTTCTATTTTTTGCCCATGCTTCCTCGCAATGCCTTGGGTCTATTGGCTTTTCTTCTCCATAACTTATTGTTGTTATTCTATCAGGTGAAACTCCAAGGTTTACAAGGAACTTTTTAACAGCATCAGCTCTTCTTTGACCAAGTGCTAAATTATACATTTCTGAACCTCTTTCATCGCAGTGACCTTCAATAATTAATTTATATTTTGGATGAGAAATTAACCATTGAGCAAGTGTCTCAAGAAATGGAATATCTTGTGGTTTTATAGTTGAACTATCAAAATCAAAATGTATATCCCTTAATTTAAAGTTTATGTTTTCTTGAGCTTTACCAATATTTTCCTCACTAAGACCACTTTCCTTTTCAGAAATTTTTGCTTCTTCAATGCTTTCTGGCTTTACCGCTTTACCTTTTATTTCTCCTTTGAAAATTGAAAATTCTGGAGTTGTTTTTTTTATTCCTTGAGTAGTGCCTGGGGATTTATATGCAGACTGCCTTATGTTTCCACTTTTCTGAGCACAACTAAAAATCAAAAATGATAAAATCAACAATCCAATAACTTTTTTCATTTCCCCTCCTCCTTGAAAAATCTTGACTTTTTATAAAAGTTACTCTATTAAAAACTTAAAATTTTGCGGGCGTAACTCAGTGGTAGAGTGTCAGCTTCCCAAGCTGAAAGTCGCGGGTTCAAATCCCGTCGCCCGCTTTAAATTTACCAATAGCATCATAAAAAAAATTTTTCAATTTTATTTTTATGTGTGGAATATTTGGTGTTTATAATTATCCTGAAGCAGCAAATTTAACGTATCTTGGACTTCATGCACTTCAGCATAGAGGTCAGGAAAGTGCTGGAATTGTTTCATTTGATGGGAAAAAGTATTATTCCCATATACAAATGGGACATGTTGTTGATATCTTCACAAGAGAAATAATTGAAAAATTAAAAGGTCATATTGCTATTGGTCATGTTAGATATTCAACAACAGGCAGTAGTCTTCTTCAAAATGCCCAGCCTTTTATGGTGAATTATTTTAAAGGCACTTTAGCCATTGCCCATAATGGCAATCTTGTAAATTATGAAATTTTACGAGAAAAACTTGAAAAGGAAGGAAGCATCTTTCAATCCACTATGGACACTGAAGTTATTGTTCATTTAATTGCAAAATCTCATTCTGAAAATATTATAGACAGAATAAAAGAAGCATTATATCAGGTAAAAGGAGCTTATAGCATATTATTTCTTACAGAAG
This sequence comes from uncultured bacterium, assembly GCA_964593895.1. Classification (GTDB taxonomy): domain Bacteria; phylum DYJV01; class DYJV01; order DYJV01; family JALVYZ01; genus CAZQKL01. The sequence continues at coordinate 19,150 of CAZQKL010000003.1, read as the reverse complement.
GAAAATTAATTGCAGCAAGAGATAATTACGGATTTAGACCTCTTGTTCTTGGAAAAATTAAAGATGGATACGTTTTTTCATCTGAAACTTGTGCTTTTGATTTAATTGAAGCTGAATACATTAGAGAAGTTGAACCTGGTGAAATGATAATTATTGATACAAATGGGATAAAATCTGAAAGGATTCCTGGTGAAAAAACAAAAAAAAGTTACTGTGTCTTTGAGCATATATATTTTGCAAGACCTGATAGCATTGTATTTGGAAAAAATGTTTATGAATTAAGAAAAACTCTTGGGAAAATTCTTGCCCAGGAGCATCCAGTTGAAGCTGATTTAGTGGTTCCTGTTCCTGATTCAGGAATTCCTGCTGCAATTGGATACTCTGAAGAGACAAAAATTCCTTTTGAGCTTGGACTTATTAGAAATCACTATGTTGGGAGAACATTTATAGAACCAAAGCAATCAATAAGACATTTTGGCGTAAAAATTAAACTTAATGCATTAAAAGATGTTTTAAAAGGGAAAAAAATTGTTTTAATTGATGATTCAATAGTTAGAGGAACAACCTCAAGGAAAATTGTAAAAATGCTCAGAAATGCAGGTGCAAAAGAAATTCATATGAGGATAAGTTCTCCAACAACAAATTTTCCATGTTTTTATGGAATTGATACTCCTACAAGAAGAGAGTTAATTGCTTCAAGTCATACTGTTGATGAAATAAGAAGATACATTACTGCAGATTCTCTTGCGTATTTATCTTTAGAAGGATTAAAAAAAGGAGTAGGTGAAGATTTTAACGATTACTGCTATGCATGTTTTGATGGCAACTATCCTGTAAAATTCCCAAAATTAACAAAAATAATTGGTCCTACCATATTTTAAATTTTTTTCTTGAATTTTAATAATAATTATTGTATACAATTGTTCCACAACAAGATTTTAAGGAGAGGATATGTTTTTTCAAATTCTTGTAAATGGGATTTTAAAAGGTGGTCTTTATGCATTAATGGCTCTTGGAATGAGTCTTATTTGGGGAGTTATGGATATTATCAACATTGCTCATGGTGCTTTTATAATGTTAGGGGCATATACTACCTATTGGATGTTTACCCTATTTGGCATTGACCCATTTATTAGTCTATTAATTTCTATGTTAGTTATGTTTGTTTTTGGTTACATTATTCAAAAATATTTAATAAATCTTGTAATTAGAGCTGAAATCTTCATTACATTAATTTTAACATTTGGAATTGAAATCTTTATTACTAACATGGCTTTAATTTTATGGACAGCAGATGTTAGAAAAGTAAAAGTTGCTTATGCTGCAAGTAATTTTACAATTTTTGGCGTTACAATCCCATATGTAAGACTTATTGCATTTGTGCTTGCATTAATTATAAGTTTTATATTATTTGTGATTTTAAATAAAACAAGACTTGGAAGAGCAATTAGAGCAACTTCTCAAGATTTAGAAGCAGCAAGATTAAATGGAGTTAATGTTTCTCATATTTATAGTATAACTTTTGGTATTGGAACCGCCCTTGCAGGAGCAGCTGGAACATTATGGGCAATTCTTTTTCCAATTTCTCCTTCAATGGGTGGACATCTTACCTTAAAATCATTTGTTGTTTGCATTGTAGGTGGACTTGGAACAATGTTAGGACCAATTGTAGGTGGTTTAACACTTGGAATAATTGAAGCTTTTGGAACAAATTACTTTGGCACTACATTTGAAAGTTTAATAAGTTTTACAATTCTGGTTCTTGTATTAATTATTAGACCAAAAGGAATATTAGGAAAGGAAGGTTAATATGAAACGATTTGGAATTATAGGATTTTTTTTCGTTATAAGTTTAATAATACCCTTTATTACAGGTAATTTTTTTATAAGATTTTTTACTGATGTTCTACTTTTTGCAATAATGGCAAGCGCATGGAATATAATTGGTGGTTATACTGGATATGCTTCATTTGGTAATGTTGTTTTCTTTGGACTTGGAGCATATTTAACTGCAATTTTTATGAGTCCAGATATTATTGGAATGAACTTCTTTTTTGCTTTAATTTTAAGTGCTATTTTCTGTGCAATTTTTGCTTTTCTCATTGGTATTCCTATACTTAGATTAAAAGGCCATTACTTTGCAATTGCTACATTAGGAGTTGCAGAAGCTATGAAATCACTTGTGCAAAATCTTGATATAACAGAAGGAAATTCAGGTATGTATCTTCCTCTACTAAATTTAAGTGTGGATGCTCAGTATAAATTTTTCTACTTTATAAGCTTACTGGTTTTAATAATTCTTCTTGTATGCACATATTTTATATTAAAATCAAAACTTGGATACGGTTTTATTGCAATTAGAGAGGATGAAGATGCTGCAAATTCAATAGGGATTAATACAACTTTATTTAAATGTATCTCTTTTTCAATAAGTGGTTTTTTTACTTCAATTGCTGGAAGTATTTATGCGTATCAGCAAGGTTTTATTAAGCCTGAGCCTGTATTTGATGTTTTAGTCACTGTAAAAATGATAGTTATGGCAGTATTTGGTGGAATTGGAAGTCTTTTTGGTCCTCTTATTGGTGCAACGGTTATAAACATAATATCTGAAGTGCTCTCTAACTATTTTTTAACAATTCATGCATTATTTTTTGGAACTATAATTATTCTTATGATTTTATTTTCACCAAAAGGTATTTACGATATTTTTTCTGGAAGAAAAAAAATTGGAATTTCATATTTTCTTGAAAATATTAGAAAACATAGAATTTAGAGGGAAATTATGCAAAAACCTATATTAAAAGGAGTTAAATTAACAAAAGAATTTGGTGGCCTAAGAGCAGTTAGTGAAGTTGATTTTGAATTATATGAAGGTGAAATTTTAGGTCTTATTGGACCAAATGGGGCTGGGAAAACAACTTTAATTAGTATGATTTCAGGTACAACTTCAATAACTTCTGGAGATGTAATTTTTAAGGGAAAATCTATTAAAGGATTAAAACCATACCAAATTGGAAGATTGGGAATTGCAAGAACTTATCAGATTGTAAAACCATTTCCTGGAATGACTGTGCTTGAAAATGCTTCAGTTGGAGCAATGTTTGGGAAAAATGGGAATAAAAGAAATACAAAACAGTGTCTTGAAATAGCAGAAGAAATACTTGAATTTCTTGGATTAAAGAAATTTAAAGATTATAAAGCTGACAGCTTAAATATAGCACAAAGAAAAAGACTTGAAATGGCCAAAGCATTAGCTATGGACCCTGATGTTATTTTATTTGATGAAGTCATGGCAGGATTAAATCCTGGAGAAATAGATGAAGCAGTTGAAATTATTAAAAAAATAAGAAATAGAGGAATTACTATTCTTGTAATAGAGCATGTTATGAAAGCTATAAAAGCAATATGTGATAGAATCTTTGTTCTTCATCATGGGGAAAAAATAGCTGATGGTCCACCAGAAAAAGTTTTAAATGACGAAAAGGTAATTAAAGCTTATCTTGGAAAAAGATATAAACAATTAACCGCATAAAAATGACTGTAAAAAATTTAACGAAAAAGATGCCAAATATGTTTTAATAGGTGGCTGGGCTGTTTCCAAGGTTTACAGAGGATTTGGATATAATGATTGAATCATCAGAAGATGCAAGATTTCTTGAATTATTGATAAAAAAGGAGAAAAGTTATGGCAATAATTGAAGTTAAAAATCTTTCAGTTTCTTATGGTGATGTTCAAGTATTATGGGGAATTAACCTAAAAATAGAAAAAGGAAAAATTATTGCCCTTGTTGGTTCTAATGGTGCAGGAAAAACAACTTTTTTAAAAGCTTTATCAGGTCTTTTACCATATAAAGAAGGAGATATTTTCTTTAATGGTGAAAGCTTAAAAAATCTTTCTTCAGAAGAAATTGTTAAAAGAGGAATAATTCATGTGCCTGAAGGAAGAAGATTATTTCCAGATATGACAGTTGAAGAAAATCTCCTAATGGGAGCATATATTAGAGGAAATGACCCCGAAATTGAAAAAGACCTTGAGTATGTATATTCAATTTTTCCCCGTTTAAAAGAAAGAAAAACTCAAAGGGCTGGTAGCCTGTCTGGTGGAGAACAGCAGATGGTAGCAATTGCAAGAGGCTTAATGGGAAAACCAAAAGTATTTATAGTTGATGAAATGAGCCTTGGACTTGCTCCTTTAATTGTTGATAATTTAATTGAAATTATAAAAAAAATTAACTCAGAAGGCACAACAGTTTTACTTGTTGAACAGGATGTTCAACTTGCTCTTGAAAATTCAGATTATGCTTATGTTCTTGATACTGGACAGATTGCTATGGAAGGTCCTTCTCAAGTGTTATTAAACAATCCTGAAATAAAGAAAGTATATCTTGGAATTTAAATAAAATCTTTATTTTGCCAGCTTACAGGTTCTTTTTTATATAAAAGTACTCTCTTAATATTTCTTGCCATAAATTTAGCCATTAAACTGTAACTTAAACTTGTTGAGCCTGCAATATGAGGGGTTGCAATCACATTGTATTTAAAAATTTCATCATTTGGGTCAAAAGGTTCATCCCAGTAAACATCAAGACCTGCTCCTTTAATTTTACCTTCTTTTAAAGCTTTTAATAATGCTTCATAATTTAATACAGGACCTCTTGCAACATTTATAACGAAAGAGGCTTTTTTCATTTTAAAAATTATTCTTTCATCAACAAAATTTTTTGTATCATTTTTTAATGGAATTGCAATTATTAAAAAATCTATTACCGGCAAAATTGAATTAAGCTCATTGTATGTTAAAAATTTTACCTTCCTTTTATTTAAATTGTATCTTTTACGAGAAACAACAAAAATTTCAACATTAAACTTTTTTAAAATTTTACAAACAGCTTTTCCAACATTACCATAACCTAAAATACAAAACTTTTTCCCAACAATTACATCACCAAGAGGAATTCCAATTTTTCTATTTTTAAAATTTTTTTGACATTCATTCCAATTTTTTAATAGAGCAAAAATTAAAAAAAGAGTAAGCTCACTTACTGAATATGCATTTCCTGTTTTATCTGCAGGAATATTTGCAACAAAGATTTTATTTTTTGTTGCTTCAGTAATATCTACTCCTTCAAGACCAACTCCAAATTGATGGATTAGTTTCAGATTTTTTCCATTTTTTATTATTTCTGAGGTCAGTTTAGCCATTAATGGAACTGCAACATGGGCATTTTTAATTTCTTTAAGTAAATCTTTTTCATGACAATTGTAAATATAAAATCTATCTTCAGGAAGATACTTTTTTAAATATTCCATTGTGAGGGGATACTGCTTTGAACAGAAAAGGATATTAAACTTTTTCCTCATAGAGTTTTTATAATTTTAATAAATAAAAATGTCAATAAAAAAGCCGGGCTTAAAAGCCCGGCTTTAATCTATTACATCATTCCTTCCATTCCTCCACCACCTGGCATTCCTGGAGTCTGTTCTTTTTTCTCAGGTTTTTCAGTTACAAGACATTCTGTTGTTAACAATAATCCTGCAACACTTGCTGCATTTTGAAGTGCAAGTCTTTCAACTTTTGTTGGGTCAATTATACCAGCTTCCATCATATCAACAATCTCACCTTTTGCAGCATCAAATCCTTCACTATCTTTTGCATTTTTAACTTTCTCAAGTAATAATGAAGCATCAAGACCAGCATTTTCTACTATTTGCCTAAATGGAGCTTCCAATGCTTTCTTTATAATATTAACTCCAATCTTCTGGTCTTCATTTTCTACTTTAACATCATCAAGAGCATCTATACATCTTAAAAATGCTACTCCACCACCTGGAACTATTCCTTCTTCAACTGCAGCTTTTGTAGCATTCATTGCATCTTCAACTCTTGCCTTCTTTTCTTTCATTTCAGTTTCAGTTGCTGCTCCAACACTTATAACTGCTACTCCACCAACAAGTTTTGCAAGTCTTTCTTGTAATTTTTCCCTATCATAATCTGAAGTAGTTTCTTCAATTTGTGTTCTTATCTGCTGAATTCTTGCTTCAATATCTTCTTTTTTACCTGCACCATCAACAATTGTTGTGTTATCTTTATCAACAGTTACTCTTTTTGCTCTTCCAAGGTCTTCTAATTTAGCATTTTCAAGTTTTAATCCAAGCTCTTCAGAAATTACCTGACCACCTGTTAATATTGCAATATCTTGTAACATTGCTTTTCTTCTTTCACCAAATCCTGGTGCTTTAACAGCACAGCACTGTAATGTTCCTCTTAATTTGTTTACAACAAGAGTTGCCAATGCTTCACCTTCAACATCTTCAGCAATTATTAACAATGGTTTTCCTGCTCTTGCAACTTGTTCTAATATTGGAAGTAAATCTTTCATATTTGAGATTTTTTTATCATGAATTAAAATGAAAGCATCTTCTAATACAGCTTCCATTCTTTCTGGGTCTGTAACAAAGTATGGTGATAAGTATCCTCTATCAAATTGCATACCTTCAACTATTTCTAAAGTTGTTTCCATTCCTTTAGCTTCTTCTACTGTTATAACTCCATCTTTTCCAACTTTTTCCATAGCTTCAGCGATAATCTCTCCAATCTCTCTATCATTATTTGCAGAAATTGTTCCAACTTGAGCTATTTCCTTCTTATCTTTTGTTTCTTTGCTGATTTCTTTTAATTTTTCTACAACTTTCTCAACAGCTTTATCAATTCCTCTTTTAACATCCATTGGATTTGCACCAGCTGCAACAACTTTTATTCCTTCCTTAAAAATTGCTTGAGCCAATACTGTTGCAGTTGTTGTTCCGTCTCCTGCTTCATCACTTGTTTTAGAAGCAACTTCTTTAATTAATTGAGCTCCCATATTTTCAAATTTGTCTTCAAGCTCAATCTCCTTTGCAACTGTAACACCATCTTTTGTTATAACAGGACTACCAAAAGATTTATCAAGAATAACATTTCTTCCTTTTGGTCCTAAAGTAACTTTTACCGCATCAGCTAATATATTTACACCTTCCAAAATCTTCTTTCTTGCATCTTCACCAAATTTTAACATCTTAGCCATTTCTACCACCCTCCTTTATAATTATTTTTTTTATTCTTCAATTACTGCAAAAATTTCATCTTCTCTCATAATAAGATACTCTTTTCCTTCAATTTTAATTTCAGTTCCAGCATATTTTCCAAATAAAATTTTATCTCCAACTTTAACATCTAAAGGAATTACTTTCCCATCTTCTGTTTTTTTGCCATTGCCTACAGCGATAACTTTTCCTTGGCTTGGTTTTTCTTTAGCAGTATCAGGAATTATAATTCCTCCTGGAGTTTTCTCTTCTTCATCAATTCTTTCAACAAGAATTCTGTCATGTAATGGTCTTACCTTCATCAGCTCCTACCTCCTTTTTGAATTTTCTGAATATATAATAATTATTTATTAGCACTTGTCAAGACTGGGTGCTAATAATCATATTTTTTACGTTTATTCAAGTTAAAAAATTTTAATTTTTTTGTGAACCTTGATTATTTTTAATTTTATAGATATGATTTTAAACAAATGGAAATTATTAAATTGGTTAATATCAACAAAATTTACAAATCAGGTAAAATTAAAATCCATGTTTTAAAAAATATAAACCTAAAAATATTCAAAGGAGAATTTTTAGGAATAATTGGTCCTTCAGGAAGTGGAAAAACAACTTTAATGAATATTATTGGTTGTCTTGATAATGATATTTCAGGAGATTACTTTTTTGAAGGGAAAAATATTGCAAAACTGAAAGATAAAGAATTATCAAAAATAAGAAACAGACAAATTGGCTTCATCTTTCAATCATTTAACTTAATTCGCTATTTTAATGTTCTTGAGAATGTTCTATTACCAACTTTTTACAATAAAGGAATTTCAAAAAAAGAAGCATTGGAAAGAGCTAAAAATTTAATCAATTTTGTTGGACTTTCAGATAGAATTCACCATAAACCTAATGAACTTTCAGGAGGACAACAACAGAGAGTTGCTATTGCAAGAGCATTGATAAACAATCCTGATATTATTCTTGCTGATGAACCAACTGGAAACCTTGACAGTAAAGCAACTGAAGAGATAATATCTCTATTTTTCAGTTTAAATGAAAATGGACATACAATTGTTCTGGTAACTCATGAACTAACTATTGCTCAAAAATTAAAAAGAATTGTAAAAATAAAAGATGGGATTATTGAAGCAGACTATAAAAATAATATTTAGCAACAAACTTATGAGTTTTTTAATGATATTGGGACTTCTTATAAGCACTTTTTCCATCTCAACAATAATTATTGTTGGTAATGGAGCTAAAAATGAAATAATTAAAATATTAAAAGGATTTGGTTTTGGGTATAATTCAATTTTAGTTTTAGCTGGTCCCGGAAAAATGTTTGCTCATGCAAAATTTAAAACTGTTACATTAAAATTAAAAGACTGCAAAGATTTGGAAAGATTACCATTTGTTGAAGTTGCATCTCCTATTCAAAGAACATTTATAAAAGTTTCATCAGATACTGGCTCATACACCTCATTTTTAATGGGAGTATATCCCATATACTCAAAATATCATGATTTGCCAATTGAATATGGAAGATTTATTTCCTGGAAGGATATTAAAGAAAAAAATAAGGTATGTGTTATTGGACATACTGTTTGTAAAAAATTATATAATCTTCCTTTACCAAAAATTATCGGGAAATTTATAAAAATTAAAAATGTCTATTTTAAAATAATTGGAATATATGTTAAAAAAGGAAGTTCCAAAAGATTTGACCTTGATAACAGAATTTTTATCCCTTTATCTACATATTCTAACATTCTTTTTCATATTAATTATCTTAAAGCTATAAAAATTGTCGTATCTAATCCTAAAAAAATAGAAAGTTACTTGCCAATAATTAGAAAACGTTTAAGAAAAAATCATAATTTATCATCTGAGCAAATTGATGACTTTAGATTAATTACTTCAAAAGATATTATTGAATTTGTTAATAGAACAACTAATAAACTAACAAAAATCCTTTTTTTGATTTCTCTTATTTCTTTTATTGTAAGTGGATTAACTATTATGAACATTATGCTTACTGTTGTTTATAAAAGAATAAAAGAAATTGGTATAAAAAGAGCTTTTGGAGCAAAAAAAACAGATATTTTAAAAGAAATAATTATTGAAACTCTTTTAATTTCAATAATTGGAGGATTAACTGGAAGTATATTTTCAATTTTTGTGTTAAATTTATTAGAGAAAAAATTTTCATTCCCAATTTTAATTAATTTACAACCATTGGTGATAAGTTTTTTATTCTCCTTGACAGTAGGATTAACTTTTGGATATTTACCAGCAAAAAAGGCTTCAAATTTTGACCCAATAAGAGCAATTTATGGTTAATAAACTTGCTGAATTTACAGTAAAAAAAGCTAAAATAAAATCAAAAGCTGGGATTTACGAAGGAATTGTTAGTTCAATTGTAAATTTTTTAATTTTCATAGTAAAATTAATTATTGGTTACTTTATAAAAAGCATTTCATTAATTACAGATGCTTTTCATTCATTATCAGATGTTTTTTCTTCATTAGTAATAATTTTAGGGTTCTGGTATTCAACAAAACCCCCTGATGAAGAACACCCTTTTGGACATGGTAGAGTTGAATATATTACTGGGTTAATTGTTGTTGTTATTCTATTTATTATTGCATTTGAATTTGCCAAAGATTCAATAATTAGAATAATGCATCCTGAAGAAATAAAATTTTCAATTGGATGTTTAATAATTGTTGGGTTAACAGGTGTAATAAAAGAAATATTATCACGATATTCTTTAAAAATAGCTGAATTGGTGAATTCTTCAACTATAGAAGTTGATGCATACCATCATAAAACAGATGTTTATGCGACTTTGCTTGTGATATTTTCAATTATTCTTTCAAAATTTGGTTTAAAAAGAATAGATGGAGTTATCGGTTTTATTATTTCAATCTATATTGGATTTATTGCTTATAAAATGGCAAAAGAAACAATTAGTCCATTAATTGGAGAAAAACCACCTAAGGACATGATTGAACAGATAAAAAAAATAGCTTTAAGTAAAGAAAAAGTTCAAGGAATTCATGATATTATAATTCATTCATATGGAGATAAATTTATAATATCATTTCACATTGAAGTTCCTGATTATTTAAAATCAACTGAAATTCATGATATTGCAGATGAAATAGAAAAAAAGATTGGGGCTAAATTTAATGCAACTTGTATTGTTCATCAAGACCCGATAAATACTGACCATCCATATTTTTTTAAAATTAAAAAATTTCTAGATGAGAATTTAAAAAATAATTATCATGATTTAAAACTTATTGGCTCTGAAGAAAAATTTAATGTTATATTTGATATAAGTGTTAGAGATTACAAGTTAATTTCAGAGATAAAAAGAAAATTGAAGGAAAATTTTAAAGAGATAAATGATGTTATCATTAAAATTGAACCTGAGTATTCTTATCAGTAGCATTTTTTTAATTTTTCTATTTTCATGTGATTTTATTGATGAAATTAATCCCAATGTAGTTGCAAAAGTTGACAATTATAAAATATATTTAAGCGAAATTAAAGAAAGAATTAAAAAAGAAAATCCTGGAATTAAAATTACAAAGCCTTTGGTCCTATTTTACATAAATGAGGAAATAAAGGAAAAAATTATAGAGGATGAATTTAAGAGATTGAAATTAAAAATTACTGAAAAAGATAAAAAGAATTATCCATATCTTATGCAGTTAAATCCTGAAGAACTAAAAAAACAGATAATTTTTGATAAGGTAAAAAAATATATTGTAAGAAAAGTTACATATCCATCTGAAAAAGAATGTTTTAAATACTACAAAAATCATTTAAATGAATTTAAAACAGGTCCTCAGGTCAATTTAGAATATTTGATTTTTGATTCAAAAAAAAATTGTTATAAATTTTATAAAGTTTTATTAAAAAATAAAGATTTTGAAAAAACTTTGAAAAAATTTCATCTAAATTTAACATTTAAGGGATTAATAAAAATAAAAAACATTCCACAAGAAATATTAACTCAAATTGATTACACAAAGCCAAATTCATTCTGGATTGTAGATGTTGATGATAGATGTTATGTTATTAAATGTATAAAATATTATCCAAATCCAGTAGAAAGTTTTACTGAAGTAAAAGAAAAAATAATGAAAAGATTACTTTCAGATAGACAAACAATAGTGTTTAATTATTGGTTAAAAAATGAGATGAAAAAAAGAAAAATAAAAATTTATTATGATAAAATTAAATGAGAAAAATAGGAATTACAACAACTGTTCCTGTTGAGGTAATTTTTTCAGCTAATTGCATCCCTGTTGATTTAAATAACATATTTATTTCAAATAAAAATCCTGAAAAACTTATTGAGATTGCTGAAAGATATGGTTTTCCAAGAACAACTTGTAGCTGGATAAAAGGAATATTTGCATCTGCAATAAATGAAAACATTAAAGAAGTAATTGCAGTAATGGAAGGAGATTGTTCCAATACACATGCTTTAAGTGAAGTATTAAAAATAAATGGAATAAAAATTATACCCTTTTCATATCCTCATTCAAAAAATTATGATTTATTAAAAAAGAACATTGAAAATTTAATCAAATATTTTGGCTCATCTTGGGATAATGTATTGAAAATAAAAGAAAAACTTGATGAAATTAGGAAAAAATTACTGATAATTGATGAGCTTACTTATAAGGAAAATAAAGTTACTGGATATGAAAATCACATTTTTCTTGTAAGTTCTTCAGATTTTAAAGGAGATTATAAAAAATTTTCTGAAGAAATTGATGAATTTATAAAAAAAGTAAAAAAGAGGAAGAAAATTAAACATAAAATAAGATTGGGATTTATTGGAGTTCCACCAATAATTACAGATATTTATAATCAAATAGAAAAAATTGGCGCTCAAGTTGTCTATAATGAAGTCCAAAGACAATTTGCAATGTTAAATTTAGAAAAAGATATTGTAAAACAGTATCTTTTATATACCTACCCTTACTCAGTTTTTGATAGGATTAAAGATATTAACAGAGAAATTAAAAAAAGAAAAATAGATGGAATTATTCATTATGTCCAATCATTTTGTTTCAGAGCAATTGAAGATGCAATTTTTAAAAAATTTATTAAAGTACCTGTAATTACAATAGAGGGCGACCGCCCTCAAAAACTTGACCAAAGGTCAAAAATTAGACTTGAAAGTTTTATAGATATGTTACTTTTTAAGAAGCGCAACATCTAAAACTTCATCCATATGTTTGACAAAAACAAATTCAATATTTTCTTTTACTTTTTTTGGAATTTCCTCCATATCTTTTTTATTTTTCTCTGGAAGAATTAAAATCTTTTTATTTGCTCTTAATGCAGCAAGACTTTTCTCTTTTAATCCACCTACAGGCAAAACTCTCCCTGTAATTGTAATTTCACCTGTCATAGCAACTTCTTTTTTTACTGGAATTTTAGCAAAAGCACTTACAAGAGCTGTTGCAATAGTAATCCCAGCTGATGGCCCATCTTTTGGAATTGCTCCTGCAGGCACATGAATATGAATGTCTTTTGTTTCAAATAAAGTTTTATCTATGTTATAAAAACCTGTTCTTGAACGAGTATAGGTAAGTGCAGCTTCTGCTGATTCTTTCATAACATCACCAAGCTGACCTGTAAGAATAAGTTTGCCTTTACCATCAACAAGAGCTACTTCTATATAAAGAACATCTCCTCCATATTGTGTCCATGCAAGACCAGTTGCAATTCCAATTGTATTTTCAAGCATATCATCTTCTGGAATATATTTTGGTGGTCCTAAAAATTTGTGTAAATTTTTTACAGTGACATGAACTTTATCAGCTTTTCCTTCTGCAATTTTCTTAGCTACTTTTCTACAAATACTTGCAAGCTCTCTTTCAAGATTTCTAACACCAGATTCCGCAGTGTATTCTCTAATTATCTTTAAAATTGCCTCATCATCTATCTGTAAGTTTGTCTTTTTTAAACCATTTTCTTTTAATTGCCTTGGCAATAAATATCTTTTAGCAATTTCAAGTTTTTCATCATCAGTATATCCAGAAATTTCAATTACTTCCATCCTGTCTTTTAATGCTGGAGGAATTGGGTCAATTAAATTTGCTGTGGTAATAAACATAACTTTGGAAAGGTCAAAAGGAACATTTAGATAATGGTCAACAAATTCTTTATTCTGTTCAGGGTCTAATACTTCAAGCAAAGCACTTGCTGGGTCTCCTCTAAAATCTTGACCAATTTTATCTATTTCATCAAGCATAAAAACAGGATTTTTTGTGCCAGCTGCTTTTATTCCTTGAATAATTCTTCCTGGCATTGCACCAATATAGGTTCTTCTATGCCCTCTTATCTCTGCTTCGTCTCTAACTCCACCAAGGCTCATCCTATAAAATTTTCTTCCCAGAGCTTTTGCAATGGACCTTCCAAGCGAAGTCTTTCCAACCCCTGGTGGTCCAACAAAACATAAAATTGGACCTTTTGGATCTTTTTTCAATTTTCTCACACTTAAAAATTCAAGAATTCTTTCCTTAACTTTATTTAAACCATAATGGTCTTTATCTAAAATTCTTTTTGCTCTTTTTATATCAAGATTATCTTTGGTCATTTTAGACCAAGGAAGTTCCACCATCCATTCTAAATATGTTCTTATTACTCCAGCTTCTGCAGAATCTGGATGCATCTTTTCAAGTCTTGCAAGTTGTTTTTCTGCTTCTTCTCGCGCTTCTTTTGGCATTTTAGCTTTTTTAATTTTTTTCCTAAATTCCTCAATTTCTGCATCTTTTTCACTTATTTCTCCAAGTTCTTTCTGAATAGCTTTTAATTGCTCTCTCAAATAATATTCTCTTTGAAGTTTATTCATCTCTTCTTTAGCTTTATTCTGAATTTTAGCCTGCATATTTAGAATTTCAATCTCTTTTGTCAAATATGAATGAACTAATTTAAGCTTTTCAATAGGATTTCTCATCTCAAGAATTTTCTGCAATTCTTCAACTTTTAGCCCAATGTTTGCAGCAACAAGCTCAGCTAATCTTCCAGGTGAATTAATCCCCTCAAGAATCATTACAACTTCAGGAGAGATAATTTTTCCAAGAGAAACCATCTGATTTAATTTATCCTTAACATCCCTAATAAGAGCTTCATCTTCACTTGTTAATTCATTAACTTTTTCCTCTTCAATTTTCTCAATTTTAACTTTAAAATATGGTTTTATCTGTGTGAATTCAACAATTTCTCCTTTTGAAATTCCTTGAACTAAAATCTTTACTCTTCCATCAGGTAATTTTAACATTCTCAAAATAATTCCAACTGTTCCTACTTTATATATATCATCTGGTTTTGGAGTTTCATCCTGCATTCTTTTCTGTGCGGATAGAAAAATTAACCTATCCTTTGAAAGGGCTTCGTCAATAGCTTTAATTGAAAAATCTCTACCAACAAAAAGAGGAATTATCATATATGGGAAAATAACAATATCTCTAACAGGTAAAAGTGGCAATTCCTCTGGTATTTTAAATTCTTTTTCATCTTGCATCTCTTCTATTTCTTCTTTTTGAAAAATATCCTCACTCAATTTTATCCCTCCTTATTCAATTTCAATTTTTTTAATTACAGTTGTAATTGATTTTCTTGGAATTCTAATTGTCAGCACTCCATTTTTCAATTTTACCTCAATAGAATTTATATCATATTCTTCAGGAATTGGATACACATCGTAGAAAACCCCAAATCTTCTTTCTGCAAGAATAAAATTTACCTTTTCTTCACTATATTCTTTCTTTTTAATCCCCTTAATTATTAAGTTATTATCTTTGTAATAAATATTAAAATCATCTTTTTTAACCCCTGGCATTTCAATTCTTAAAACTATAAAATCATCACAATCTATCATATCAGATTTAAGTTTTATATAGTAAGATTCATTTTCCAAATAATTTATAAAATCCTCTAATTTTTCAAGAATTTTATCAACTTTTACTCCCATTTTTTTCCTCTAAACTATTTAATTAGAAAAAATTTTTCTATTTTTAACAACTTCATATCGTTTTCAATTCTTCTTTTAACTTCATTAAACGCTAACCCATTAAAATTTAAATAAAAAATTATCTTTTCAGGCAAAAATGGATTTATAAAATTTTTTATAAGAACTTTTTCAAATTTTCCCCTTTTATTTTTATAGTAATTAAAAATTTTAAAAACAAGACCTTTTAAGAAAAAATTTACAATACTTAAATTCCCTTTTAAAGGATTAGAAGATTCTGAAAGGAGTATACAAATACAATCAAACTTTTTCATTTGCTAAATTTACATAAAGTCTGTGAAGAATACCATTTATAAAAGCATAAGAATCTTCAGTTGAATACTGTTTAGCAATCTCAACAGCTTCATTAATTGAAACTTTTTCTGGGATATCAGGCATATACATCATTTCAGCAATGGCAATTCTTAAAATATTTCTATCAATTACAGCCATTCTATTTAATCTCCAATTCTTTGAATATTTTTCAATTATTTCATTTATTTTCTCATAATTTGGTTCAATATTATTTTTTAATCTTATAGCATATTCCCTTATTTCTTCATTAATTTTATGAACATTAAAAACATCATTCAAACAATCTTCAAGCTTATCTCTTATTCCAATATCGTATTGATAAAGAGCCTTTAACATTAATTCTCTTGCTTTTCTTCTATTTTTCATCCTTTATATTTTTTTTAAAAGATTTGCCATTTCAATAAATGAAAGTGCAGCTTCAAAACCTTTATTTCCAGATTTTGTTCCAGCCCTTTCTATTGCCTGTTCAATTGTATCAGTTGTTAAAACCCCAAAAATTACAGGTTTTCCTGTTTCTATGGAAACTTGAGCTATTCCTTTTGCAACTTCATTAGCAACATAATCAAAATGTGGAGTAGCTCCTCTTATAACTGCACCAAGACAAATAATACCATCATACTCTTTATTTGCAAGTTTTTTTGCAAGAAGAGGAATTTCAAAAGCTCCTGGAACTTTAAAAATATTTATATTTTCATCTTTTGCCCCATGTCTATTTAGACAATCAAGAGCTCCTTCAAGTAATCTTTCGGTAATAAAACTATTAAATCTACTGACAATAATTGCAACTTTTAAATTTTCTGCTAAAAGTTCTCCTTCATAAATTTTCATTTTACACTCCTTCATTATCTTCAAGTTTTAATAAATGTCCCATTTTTTCTTTCTTTGTTTTTAAATAATTGTAATTTATAGAATTTGGCTTTATCTCAATTGGCACTCTTTCAACAATTTTTAATCCATATCCTTCAAGTCCTTTAATTTTTTTAGGATTATTTGTAAGCAGTCTTATATTTTTAATACCTAAATCAAGTAAAATTTGAGCACCAAGACCATAATCTCTTAAATCTGGTTTAAATCCAAGCTCAATATTTGCCTCAACTGTATCCTTTCCTCTATCTTGCAAACAGTATGCTCTCAATTTATTCGCAAGCCCAATTCCTCTCCCTTCTTGTCGCATGTAAATTATTGCTCCTTTCCCTTCTTCATCTATCATCTTCATTGCGGTATGGAGTTGTTCACCACAATCACATCTCAATGAGCCAAGAACATCACCTGTAAAACACTCTGAATGAACCCTTACAAGAACAGGTTCTTCACCTGCAACTTCACCTTTTACAAGTGCAATATGTTGAAGGTCATCAACATCATTCTCATATAAGATTATTTTAAATTCACCACCATATTTTGTTGGAATAACTGCTTCTGAAACTCTATGAACAAGTCTTTCATTTTTTAATCTATAAGCAATTATATCAGCTACAAATAGAATTGGAATGTTGAACTTTTTTGAAAATTCTTCAAGTTGAGGTAATCTTGCCATGGTTCCATCATCATTCATAATTTCACAAATAACTGCTGCTGGCTTAAGTCCAGCAATTTTTGCAAGGTCAACAGAACCTTCAGTTTGACCCGCCCTTACAAGCACACCTCCATTTCTTGCTCTTAAAGGGAAAACATGCCCAGGTCTTACTAAATCTTCAGGTTTTGCATCATCTCTGATTGCTGTTAAAATTGTTGTTGCTCTATCATGAGCAGAAATTCCAGTTGTAACACCTTTTCTTGCTTCAATAGAAACACAAAAAGCTGTTTGAAATGGTGATTCATTTCTTGGAACCATTAAAGGAAGGTCAAGCCTATCAGCCATTTCTTCAGTCATAGCAAGGCATATCAATCCTCTTCCATATTTTGCCATAAAATTTATTGCTTCCGGAGTTACTTTTTCAGCTGCGATTGCCAAATCTCCTTCATTTTCCCTGTCTTCATCATCAACTAAAATTATAAATTTCCCCTGCCTAAAATGTTCAATTGCAATTTTCATTCTTTCTTCTGCATTCATTTTTTCACCTTTCATTTAAATTTTACCATGTTTTCAACATATTTCCCTATTATATCAACTTCAATATTAACATAATCACCATTTTGAACATACTGTAAATTTGTATTCAAATATGTATGAGGTATTATCATTAAGCTAATTTTTCTATCAAAAATTTTATTTACAGTCAAACTAATTCCATCAATTGCTATTGAGCCCTTTTCAACTATATATTTTCTTAAATGATTAGGAAATTCAATAATAAACTCATAAAATTGAGTTAATTTTTTCTTTAAAATTACTCTTCCAATATCATCAACATGTCCAAGGACAAAATGACCACCTAAAGGTTTTTCTAAAGTTAAAGCTCTTTCAAGATTTACCATGCTATTTTCTTTCACAAATTTCAATGTTGTTCTTGAATATGTTTCAGGAGAAACATCAACCTTAAAAGTTGTTTGTCCAACATTTTTTACAGTTAAACATATTCCATTAACTGAGATGCTATCTCCTAAATTAACTGAATTTATTATTTTTTCAGAATATATCTCTAATTCTAAAGAATTAGCCTTTCTCAAAACTCTTCTTATTTTCCCAACTTCCTCAATTAATCCTGTAAACATTTAACAAAATCCTCTGCTGGCTCTGTTAATAATTCAGCGTATCCTTTTTTTATATAAACCATATCTTCAAGTCTAATTCCACCGATTTCAGGGATGTAAATTCCAGGTTCAATTGTAAAAACATCGCCATCTTCAATTATATCTTTGCTTTTTGGTCCAATAACTGGTAATTCATGAACTTCAAGTCCTACACCATGTCCAAGAGAATGACCAAAAAACTTTCCATAACCTTTTTTATTAATATATTCTCTTGCAATCCTGTCAATATCTTTTGCCTTTACACCTGCTTTTAAACCATCTATTGCAAAATTCTTAGCATCTTTAACAATTGTAAAAACTCTTTCTAATTCACAATTTTTTTTAACAAAACTAACAGTTTTATCTGAACAGTATCCACTATACTTACATCCTAAATCAATTAAAAAATGTGTTTTATTTAAATTAATATTTGATGGTTTTCCATGTACTAAACTTGTATTTTTACCACTTAAAACAATTATAGGGAACGAAACTTCTTCTGCTCCATTTTTTAACATTTCATATTCAATTTTTAATTTAAATTCAATCTCTGTTATGTTTATGTTTTTTAAAAACAAATAAAAAGCACAATTTTTTAACGACCTTTCGGTTATTTTAATAGATTTTTTAAGTAAAGAAATCTCCTCATTATTTTTTTTTCTTCTAAACTTTTCAATTAAATTATTAACTGGCAACAATTCTATGTTAGAAATTTTCTTTTTTAAATTATCAAAAAAATCGTATGTAAGTGATGATGCTTCAAAACCAAGCTTTTTAATGTTTTCTGATTTTAAAACTTTTTCAAATTCTTTAAAAAAATTATTAAAAATAACTATATTAACATTTGAATTGACTTCTTCTTTAGCTTGAATTTCATATCTAAAATCTGTAAAAAGGTATAAATTTTTTAAAGTTAAAAGCATATATGCAGATGAACCTGTAAATCCAGTAAGATATTTTATGTTTACAAGATTGTTAATTAAAAAACCATTAATTCTTTTTCTTTTTAATTCAGAAATAATTTTATCAATCATAAAGAAAAATATACTA
>CAZQKL010000002.1:0-48290 GCA_964593895.1 uncultured bacterium | reverse complement strand
AAAAACATGGTTGTTAGAGGTGCTCCAGCAATTGGAGTTTCAGCAGGTTATGGAATTGCAATGTATGTAAATGAGGAAAAGGATTATGTTAAATTTAAAGAGAACTTTTATAAAGTTTGTGAAGAATTTTCTAATTCAAGGCCAACTGCTGTAAATCTTTTCTGGGCAATTGATAGGATGAAAAAGGTTTTTGAAAAAGTAAAGGATTATGAATTTTCAAAAATTAAAGAAGAATTTTTTTTAGAAGCTGACAAAATTTTTAAGGAAGATATTGATGTAAATAAAAAAATTGGAGAAAATGGTAAAATTTTAATAAAAGATAATTCAAATATTCTCACTCATTGCAACGCTGGTGCACTTGCTACAGCAGGTTATGGCACAGCATTAGGTGTCATAAGAAGTGCTTTCTATTCAGGAAAAAATATTCATGTTTACGTTGATGAAACAAGACCTTTTTTGCAGGGAGCTCGTCTTACCGCATGGGAGTTAATGAAGGAAAAAATTCCTTGCACCTTAATTTGTGATAACATGGCTGGATTTCTCATGAAAATGGGTAAAATTGACCTTGTAATTGTTGGAGCAGATAGAATTGCAAGAAATGGAGATACTGCAAATAAAATTGGAACTTATACTCTGGCTGTTTTAGCTAAAAAACATAATATCCCTTTTTATGTGGCAGCACCTTTTTCTACTTTTGATTTTTCAATAGAAAATGGAGATAAAATTCCAATTGAAGAAAGAGATGGAAGAGAAATAACAGAAATGTTTACAAAAGATATTGCTCCAGATGGAGTAAATACATTTAATCCAGCTTTTGATGTAACAGATGCAGAATTAATAACCGCAATAATTACTGAAAAAGGAATATTAAAACCTCCATTTAAAGGTGATGAAAATGTTTAAATTTACAGTTATTCCAAAATTACCAGAAAATTTAAAACCTCTCCATGAAATTGCCTATAATCTCTGGTGGACATGGAACCATGATGCAATTGACCTTTTTAGAATGATTGATATTGAGCTTTGGGAAGCTTCAAAACATAATCCTGTGAAGATGCTTGGGATGATTTCTCAAGAAAAATTGAAGAGATTGAGTGAAGACAATGTGTTTATTTCATTAATGATTGATGTTTACAATAAATTTTTAATGTATAAGGATTATTCAACATGGTTCTTTAAAACACATGAAGATGCTGAAATAAAAATTGCTTATTTTTCAATGGAGTATGGGCTTCATGATTCAATTTTAATGTATTCAGGTGGACTTGGCGTTTTAGCAGGTTGTCATATTAAATCTGCAAGTGAACTTGGTTTGCCGTTAATTGGCATTGGGCTATTATATACATTTGGAGGATTTAATCAGTATCTTACAAGTGATGGTTGGCAGATGGAAAAATATAATGAAATTGACTTTACTAATATTCCTGTAACATTGATTAAAAATTTTATCATAGATGTGCCTATTGGAAATGAAATAGTAAAATCAAGAGTTTGGAAAATGGATGTTGGCAGAATTCCTTTATATTTACTTGATACAAATTTTGAAGAAAATTCTCCTGAAAATAGAAAAATTACATATTATCTTTACGATGGCAACAGAGATATTAGAATAAAGCAGGAAATTTTACTTGGAATTGGTGGAATGAGAGTAATTGATGCTCTTGGATATTGCCCATGCGTTGTTCACATGAATGAAGGACATTCTGCTTTTCTTTCAATTGAAAAATTTAGAATTGCAATGGAAAAGTTCTCTTTAAATTTTAATGAAGCAAAAGAACTTGTAAAAACAACAAATATATTTACAACTCACACACCAATACCAGCAGGAAATGAAGTTTACCCAGATGATATGATTTTTACTTATCTTAAACCTTATATTGATAAAATCGGTATTGATTTTAATGAGATTTTAAAAATGGGTAAAATTGAGCCAACAGATAAAGGTTTTGGTATGACTGTATTTGCCTTAAGAAATTCAGTTTTTTCAAATGGAGTAAGCAGGCTTCATGGAAAAGTTTCAAGAAGAATGTGGAAAAATTTATGGAAAGATTTAAATGAAGATGAAGTTCCAATAGACAGCATTACAAATGGTGTTCATATAAATTCATGGATAAGTGATGAATTTGCACGGCTTTTTGACAAATATATTGGACCTGTTTGGAAGGAGCATCCTGAAAATAAGGAAATTTGGGAAAGAATTTTTTCAATTCCAGACCATGAACTCTGGAGAGCTCATTTAAGATTAAAGGAAAGGTTAATAAGTTTTGTAAGAGATAGGGTAAAATCATCAGATATTCTTGACCCAGATGCATTAACAATAGGATTTGCAAGAAGATTTGCTGAATATAAAAGGGCTTTTTTGATTTTTAAAGACCTTGAAAGGTTAAATAAAATTTTAAATAATCCCAAATTTCCAGTTCAAATTATTATTTCAGGTAAAGCTCATCAGGCAGATAATGTTGGGAAAAATATAATTAAGCAAATTATTCAAATAATAAGAATGCCAGAGTTTAAGAAAAAAGTTGTTTTTATTGAAGATTACGATTTAAATGTTGCAAAATATCTTGTTCAGGGAGTTGATATATGGCTCAATAATCCAAGAAGACCTTTGGAAGCAAGTGGAACAAGTGGTATGAAAGCATCAATAAATGGAGTTATTCATTTAAGCACTCTTGATGGCTGGTGGGATGAAGCTTACAATGGAGAAAATGGTTGGGCTATAGGTTCAGGAGAAGAATATGGTGAAAATTTTGAAGCACAGGATAAAACAGAAAGTTTAATTTTATACGATTTATTAGAAAATGAGATTATTCCAGCTTATTATGAAAGAGGAGTAGGTGGTGTTCCAAGAAAATGGGTAAAAATTATGAAAAATGCAATTTCCTCAATTGCTCCCTATTTTAATACAAATAGAATGGTAAGGGAATATACTGAAAAGTTTTACGATACAGCAATAGAAAATTTAAAAAAGATAAAATCAAAAAATTTTCAACCAATTAAAGAACTTGCAAAATGGAAACAGAAAGTTTACCCAAAATGGGATAAGGTTAAAATTGTTGAAGTTATTACAAAAAAAGAAACAGAATTTCATGTTGGTGAAGAGATAAATGTTAAAGCAAAAGTTTTTCTCGGAGAAATTGATGCCAAAGATGTTATAGTTGAAATTTTTTACGGTAACCTTGATAAAGAAGATAAAATTATTGATGGAAAGTCTGTTAAAATGGAAGTTATTAAAAAGGAAAAAGATGTTTATGTATATTCAGGTAAAATTGTTTTAAATGAAAGTGGAACTTACGGTTTTTATATTAGAGTTATTCCATATCACGAAAATATAATTAACAAACTTATTGATGGAGTTATAAAATTATCTTAAAAAATCAAGTGCATAAATCTTATAAAGACACTCTTCAAGAAGTTTTAAAAAATATTTATACTGTGGATATTCTCTGTGTAAATTTAAAACAAAATGTAGAGCAGATGCATAATTTTCATTTTCCATTAAAATTTTGGCAAGCACAAGGTTTAAATTTTTATTCTTTTGCGAAATAGATTTAAATTTATTGTAAAAGTAAAATAAAAATTCAAAATTTGTAAAAAAAATTTTTTGATTTGCTATATTTTCATATCCAACAAAATAATCTGGAAGTAATCTGGAATTTTTTTTATAAATTTTTAAAATTTTTTTTATTATTTCTTCTGGATTTTCTGAGCTATTTTCAAATAGAAGCGGAATTAAGTTAATTTCTATTAATGGTTCATTAGTTAATTTAATTGCTGAATTTAGAAATTTTTGAGGATTAGTTGTTTTTAAAAGTAATAAATTTAATTTTTCATCATCATTTATTTCAAAAAATCTTTTTATATACTTTTTGTCACAAATTCCTCGCAAAGTTGTTTTTAATATTGGTAAACTTACATTACTTTTGTAAACCTTAAAATTTTTTAAATTTTTTTTAATAATATTTTCAATAGCTTTTACTCTATCAGAAAGCTTATGAAAATTTAAAGTTTTTATGTAACCTCTATATGCAATTTTTTCAATTTTTTCTGGAAAATTTATAAGTTCTTTTAATTTTTTAATTAAATCCTTTTGAGAATACAATATAAATTCGTAATTTTCTAAAAATAGGATATTTTCTCCATTTGATATTTTTTCAGTGTAAAGGAGTGCTCCCTGAGAGGTTGCTTCAAAATATCTGAAATTAATGTCTCTATTTATTGATTCATTGATTACAATCCAAGAATTTTTATAAATTTCAAGAACTTTTTCAATAGGTAATCTATTTTTTAAAGTATCCCCAGCAATATAGATGTCAAATTCTCTTTTTAATATTTCAATAATATTTTTCCTTTTTATTCTATTTTCATCAATTAAACCAACAAAAGAAATTTTAAATTTTCTTTCTTTTAATGGAATAAATTTTTCACTTATAAATTTATCTTCTATTCCCCAGGGAAGCCAGATTGCTTTTTTATTTATTTTTTTTACAAAATTTAATTGACTTGTTAAAATTATATCAAAATTTTGAAAATAATCTTTTTGCCAATAAAAATTTAAATGAATATCAATTGCCCAGAAAATTTTTAGGCAGGGTATCTGAGATATATCAGCAAAAAATTCTCTTTTTGATAAATTTTCAACCTGAACTATAGCATCAATTCTATTTTTTTTACAAAAATCTTTGAGATAAAAAAAATCGTCATTTATTGTAAATACATTAAATTCATTAGAAAAATATTCTTTTAACTGTGTGTTTCCAATTAATAAAACATTTATCATTCACTAACAGCATAATTTTCAAGTGTCCCAATTCCTTCTATTTCAACTTTTACAACATCTCCATTTTGCATTGGTCCAACTCCACTTGGTGTGCCTGTTGCTATAATATCTCCAGGAAGTAAAGTCATAATTCTGGAAATGTAAGATACAAGAAAAAACGCATCAAAGACCATGTTTTTTGTATTTGAATGTTGAACTACTCTGTCATTTAAGTATGTTTTTATTTCAAGATTTGTTGGGTCTACCTCATTTTCAATCCAAGGTCCAAGAGGAGCAAATGTGTCAAAGCTTTTGGCCCTTGTATATTGAACATCTTTTGCTTGTAAATCTCTTGCGGTAACATCGTTAAAACAGGTATAACCTAAAATATAATCTTCAACTTCCTCAGGTTCAATATTTTTACATTTTTTACCAATAACCACAGCAAGTTCTCCTTCATAATCAACTCTTTTTGATATTTTAGGAAGAATTATTTTCTCTTTATGACCTATTACGCTTGTTGATGGTTTCATAAAAATAATTGGTTCTTCAGGAACCTTAACATCCATTTCATCTGCATGGTCTTTATAATTTAATCCAACTGCAATTATTTTTGTTGGAATGCTTACAGGTAAGATTTTTACTTCATTAAAGGGAATTAACTCCTTTGACAATTTACCTTGAGTTATAAGCCATATTCCATTTTTATCAATGTCGTAATAACCGTATAAATTTTCCAAGTTTTTGTAATTAAAATGCACAATTTTCATTTTTCTCCACCTTTCTTTTATAGTCCCAGGACATCAAACATAGAATAAAGTCCAGGTTTTTTATTTACAACCCATTTTACAGCTCTCATTGCACCTTGAGCAAAATTTTCTCTTGAATGGGCTCTATGGGTAAGTTCAATTCTTTCACCAATTCCACCAAAAATAACAGTATGCTCACCAACAATATCTCCAGCTCTAATTACCTGCATTCCGATTTCATCTTTTGTCCTTTCACCAATTATTCCATTTCTTCCAAATTTTGCACTTTTTTTATAATCTCTTCCTGTTGCATTTGCGACAATTTCTCCAAGTTTGACAGCTGTCCCACTTGGAGCATCTTTTTTAAATCTGTGATGAGCTTCTAATATTTCAATATCATAATCTTTACCAATTATTTTTGCAACAATCTCTGAAATTTTAAAAAGAATATTTACACCAACACTCATGTTAGGTGACTGGACTATTGGAATATTTTTGCTTGCCTGTTTTATTCTGTTTAAATTTTCTTCACTAAGGCCTGTTGTTCCAATTACCATTGCTAATCTGTTTTTTTCTGCAAATTCTACAGCTTTCATTGTAGCAGTTGGAGTTGTAAAATCAACTAATACATCAGCATCAATTCCTTTTAATTTATTTATATCATCAACAATTTTAACTCCAATTTCACCTTTATTTGCGCAAATCCCTGCATCCATTTCTGGAAATCCTTCTCTTTCAACAGCCCCAACAAGTTCAAGTTCATTATCTTCAATAATTAATCTCACATTTGTTGAACCCATTCTTCCTGCTGCACCATTAACAATTACCTTTATCATATTTGCCTCCTAAATTATCCCTTCTGATGTTAAAATTTCTTTTAATTTATTTAAAGGTTCTCCACTCATGCTTACAAGAGGAAGTCTTATTTCATCTTCTATTTTGCCCATTAAGTATAGAGCTTTTTTAACTGGTATTGGATTTGTTTGTAAAAAC
This sequence comes from uncultured bacterium, assembly GCA_964593895.1. GTDB lineage: Bacteria > DYJV01 > DYJV01 > DYJV01 > JALVYZ01 > CAZQKL01. The sequence continues at coordinate 41,789 of CAZQKL010000002.1, read as the reverse complement.
ATTGCTTTTGCAAGCTTATAAACTTTTTGATGTAATTTTTTCCCTTTTTCCAAATCATTATTTTTAACAGCTTCATAAACTTCTCTCATAAGTTTTGGTGCAATATTTGCCACAACTGAAATTACTCCATGTCCACCAACACATAAAAATGGATAGTATATAAAATCATCACCAGAAAGAAAATAGAATTCTTCACCTTCTGTTAACATTATCATTTCACTTAAAGTATTCAAACTTCCAGTAGCATCTTTTATTCCCATGATATTTGGTATCTTAGCTAATTTTGCAACTGTTTCTGGTAGCATATTAACAGCGGTTCTTCCAGGAACATTATACATAATAAGTGGAAGATTTACAGTTTCTGCAATCTTTTTATAATGTTCATACAACCCTTCTTGAGTTGGTTTGTTATAGTATGGGGTTATTAATAGAGCTGCATCTGCTCCAATTTCTTTTGCAGATTGAGTAAGTTCAATTGCTTCAGTAGTATTATTTGAACCTGTTCCAGCAATTACTGGCACTCTTTTATTAACTTCTTCTATAACAATTTTTATCACTCTCTTATGCTCTTCATAAGATAAAGTTGCACTTTCTCCTGTTGTTCCGCAGGGAATAATTCCCATTATGCCATTTTCAATTTGAAAATTTACAAGCTCTCTTAAAGCTTCTTCATCAATTTTGTTGTTTTTAAATGGTGTTACTATTGCTGTCATTGGTCCTTTAAACATAGCATCACCTCTTTATTTTTTTTCCTAAAATTGTTATATCATCAAATTGTTCATGCTCTGTGATTATTTTCTCAATTCTTTTTATAAAATTTTTAATTATTTGTTTTATTGATTTATCAGCGAATTTTTTTACATTTTCTTTTAATAATTGAATTCCATTTATTTCTTTATGTAAATCAGTAACTCCATCAGAATATACAATTAAAATATCATTTTTATGAAATTTTTTTCTTCGTGATGAAAATTTATAGTCTTTAAAAGCTCCCAAAATTGTATCAATTGTATCAAGAAATTTAAATTTTTTGCTATTTGCTTTATATATTAAAGCAGGTTCATGACCTGCACTTCCATAGATTAGTTCTTTCTTTTTTATGTTATAAATTCCATAAAAACATGTGATAAACATTGAGTTTTCCTCAAGGTCATTGAGCATTAAATTATTAAGTTTTGTTAAAACAGTTTCAGGCCTTTTATATCTTTTTAAAATTGCATGAAAATAACTTCTAAATGAAGTCATAATCAATGATGCAGGAACTCCTTTTCCTGACACATCAGCTAAAATAAATGCTATTTCATTTTCATTTAATCTAATAACATCAAAATAATCTCCACCAATTCTGAAAGTGGGCTTTGAGACTCCATAAAATTCAACATCTTTTGTCTCAGGAAAATTCTTTGGTAATAAACTTTTCTGAATTTTTTCAGCAAGTTTTAGCTGTTCTTTTATTATCTTATTTTTTATTACTTCTTCACTTAATTTTGTATTTTCAACTGTTACTGCAAGATGATTACTAAGAATATAAATTGTTTTTTCATCTTCTATTGTAAATGGTTTTCCATTTACAGGGTCAGTTAAATTAATTACTCCTAAAAATTTATTGTTAGAAACAATTAATGGAGTGGAGATAAATGATTGAACTTCATATTTTTTTTTGGGTTTTAACCCCAATTTTACCATATCTTCATAAGATTTAACAATAATTGGTTTTTTGGTTTCAACTACAAGACTTATTATTTTACTCTGTTTTAATGGGTCTATCTCTTTTAATTTTTCTTTTGGAAGGTTTATGCCTTTAGCAGCAACTATTTTAAATTTCTTATCTTTTTCATCATACAAAACAAGAGAACATTTTTTTACTCCAATTGCATCAGCAATAATATCAACAACTTTCTGTAATTTTTCCTCTATTGGTAAGTCAGTAATTGTTAATAAATCACTAAGACGCTGAAGAAGTTCTAAGTCTCGTATTTTTTCATTAAAATTAGGGTTTAATTGAGTCATAACATAGGTTTCCCTTAAAAACTAATCTTGCATCACCTTCAAGATAAACTTTTTTAAATTCGCCATTTTCTTCAATAAAATCAATAATTAATGTTTCTCCACCCATATTTTTTACATAAACTGGTTTATTTACAAATCCTTTTAAATATGAAATCAGTGCTGATGCAACAGAGCCTGTTCCACAGCTTAAAGTCTCATCTTCAACTCCTCTTTCATAGGTTCTTATTTTTAAAGTATTTTTCCCTTCACATGTAACAAAATTTACATTTGTGCCATTTGGCTGGAAAATTTGATGATTTCTTATTAGTTTTCCCATCTTTTTTACATCATAATTTTCAAGCTCTTTAACAAATTTTACCACATGTGGCACTCCAGTATTTATGCTTGAAATAAAATATTTTCTATCTTCAATAACAATTTCATAATCAAGTTTTATATCGTAAGGTTTTGTTATTAAAACTTTTACAGTTTCATCTTTAACTTCTGCTTCAATAATCCCTGCAAGAGTTTCAAATTTTAATTTTCTACCAGAAATCCCTTCTAAATATGCAAATTTCGCAGCACATCTTGAACCATTTCCACACATTTCAGCTTCTGAGCCATCTGAATTAAAAAATCGCCATTTAAAATCACATTTAGTTGATGGCTCTATTATTATCACTCCATCTGCTCCAACAGATAATTTCCTTCTGCAGATTAAAGGAACATATTTTCTAAATTCTTCTGCTGAAATGCTTTTGTCCATGTTATTAATTATTATAAAATCATTGCCACTTCCATTCATTTTTGTAATTTTTATTTTTTCAATATTCATCAAAAAACCTCTATTATTCTTTCTTTTCTAATTAAATCTTCATAAGATTCTCTTTCTCTTATTATGTAAAATTTGCTTCCTTTTACAAGCACTTCAGCAGGTCTTGGCCTTGAATTATAGTTTGAACTCATTGAAAATCCATATGCTCCAGCACTTCTTACTGCCAAGTATGAACCTTTTTGACCAACATATATTTCTCTATCTTTTGCAAGATAATCCCCTGATTCGCAAATTGGTCCAACAACATCTGCTTTTATCTTTTTTACGTTATTTTTATCAACTGGAATAATTTCTTGATAAGCTTTGTAAAGAGAAGGTCTAATAAGGTCATTCATTCCTGCATCAATTATTACAAAATTTTTCCCATCAGAATTTTCCTTAAAATATAAAATCTTTGTAACAAGAATTCCTGCATTTGCTACAATAACTCTTCCAGGTTCAAAAATCATTATTAAATTTAAATCTTTAACTTCATTAATTATCTTTTCAGCATACTCTTCTGGAGTTGGAGGAACTTCATTTTTGTATCTAACACCAAGTCCTCCGCCAATGTCAAAATATTTTAATTTGATATTAAGCTCATTTAAAGAATTTATTAATTTTTTTACCCTTTTTATTGCATCAATAAATGGTGATATCTGAGTTAACTGTGAGCCAATATGACAGTCAACCCCAACAATTTCTATATATTTCAAATTTTTTGCTTCCTTATACCATGAGATTGCTTCTTTTATATCAATTCCAAATTTATTTTCTTTTAATCCTGTTGATATGTATGCATGGGTTTTAGGGTCAACATCTGGATTAACCCTTAAAGAAACAGGTGCTTTTTTATTAAGTTTTTTCCCGATTTCATTTATTGTAAAAAGCTCATCAAAGCTTTCCACATTAAACATTAAGATTCCTTTTGATAAACCATATTCAATTTCTTCAGGAGTTTTCCCAACTCCTGAATATACAATTTTTTTTGGGTCTGCACCAATTTTTAAAGTTCTGTAGAGTTCTCCTCCTGAAACAATATCAAATCCACTTCCAAGATTTTTAAAAATATTTAATATTGACAGATTTGAGTTTGCTTTAACAGAATAGCATGTGAGATGAGTAATTTTTTTAAAAGAATTATCAAAAACAGTAAAATGCCTTTTTAAGGTTTCAAAGCTGTAAATATAACATGGGGTCCCAACTTTTTTCACAATATCTTCAATATTTACATTTTCACAGAATAACTTTTCATTTACATATTTGAACTCGTCCATACAGATTATATAACAAGTAGAGTTTGTTAATTCAAGATATTTTTTTCTTGAAAAATTAAAAAAAATATTTTACTTTTCTTTCAATATGAGATTAAACTTAACTATCCGTAAAAGAATTTTTTTTCTACTTTTAATTTTCTTGTATCTTCCAACAGTATTCATCGTTTATTTTGTGGTACATTCAACTCAAATAAATGTTAGTGAAAAGTTTAATAAAGAGATAATTCAGAAAAAAAAGTATGCACAATACTATTTTAGAAAAAGTTATTCTCAATTTTTATCATTAGCAGAACAACTCTCAACAAACAAATTAATCTTAAATATTGTAAACACATATCTTGTTTATCAAGAACCTGAAGTTGCAAAAAAGAAATTGTTAAATTTTAAAAGAAATTTAAATTCCACATTACTCCAAATCTACTCCTCAGAAAAAAAACTTATTTTAACAACAGAAAATAATTTTATAAATTTGCCAACATCTATTTTTAAGAAAAAGCCAGAGTATTTTTATCTTGATTATAATAATAAAATTTACTTCATAGTTACAGTTCCTTTATACATAGGAACTGAATTTGCAAAAAAAATTTACAGTTACATTGCATTAATCAGAGTTTTAGACAGAAATTATATAAATGCATTATACTATGCTTTAGATTTACCTGTGAAAATTTCAACAAATAAAAATTCAATTTCCTCAAAAATTGAAAAAAATAAATATTTTAAAAAAATTCCAATTATTATTGGAAATACTTTGATAGGAGACCCTGTTAAATTAACAATTTTTTATGATATATCTTTTTTTGTTAAATTTAAAAAGGAAAATAATTTTCTATTTTTGTTTATCCTCATAGGAACTTTTATTTTCTGTTTGATTATTTCAATTCTACTCTCAAATGTTATTATTAATCCAATAAAATTTTTAGACAATATGATTTCTGAAATTGAAGCTGGGAAATTTAAATTAAAAGAGATTAAATATTTTTCAAAAGATGAAATTTACAATATTGTTGAAAAATTAAATAGTTTTTTTGATAGATTGAGAAAGAATTTTTTAAGTATTTATGATAAAACCAAAAATGGAAGTGAAAAGTTTTCAAATATTAAAAATGATTTTAATAAACTTTATTCAAATATTGAAAGTATTAAATCAAATTCAAGTAAGCTATCAAATTCTTGTAATTTAATTAACTCACAACTTGATAATCAAAAAAATTCTATAGAAATTTTAAAAAGAGAATTTCAGGAAAATTTAAATTTAATTGAAAAATTAAAAAATCTTTCAGAAGAGGGATTTGAAATTTCAAAAATTTCTAATGTAACATTTAAAGAAATTAATAGAAATTCGCAGGAAATTAAAAATTTTTTAGATTTTATTACAGATATTTCATCTCAAATAAATCTTTTAAGTGTGAATGCAGCTATTGAATCAATAAAAAGTGGGGAAAGTGGTTCAGGATTTTCAGTAGTAGCTGATGAAATTAAAAAGCTTGCTCAAACTATAAACGATTTTGTAGAAAATATAAGAAAATTAATTGAAAATAATTACAATATTGTAAAACAGGGAGTTGAATATTCAAATAGACTTGATAAAATTTTAACTGAACTTAATGAATATGAAGAAAATGTTTATTCTTTATTTAAGGATATTCAGAAATTTATAAATAGTTGTGAAGAATTTATTGATAATTTAAAAAAAGATGTAAAATTTCCAGAAGAGATAAACAGACTGAATGAAGCTGATATAAAAAATATATTAAATGTCACAATAGATGTTGAAAAAAAGATTGAGGAAATAAAAAAAGAACTGGAAAATATTAAGGAGATAGTGGGAGATTATGTTGAGAAAAAAACTGATATTTAGCTTTGGTCTAATTTTTTTAATTTTTACCACACTTCAAGCTAAGATTTTTAAATTTCAGCTTAAAAATGGTCTAAAAGTATATCTTGTGAAAAAATCATATCTTCCAATTGTAAGCATAAATGTTGTTTACAAGACTGGCTCGAAAGATGAATATAATGGCATTACAGGAATTGCTCATATGCTTGAGCATATGAATTTTAGAGGTTCAAAGCATTTCAAAGATGGATTTTTTGAAAAATATGTTGTGTTGAACGGAGGAATTGAAAACGCATCTACCTCATTTGATTATACAAGATATTATGCAGTTATAAAAAAAGATGCTTTAAAGGAAATTTTAAAAATTTATGCTGATAATATGGAATATTTAACTATTGATAGAAAAAAATTTTTAAAGGAAAGAAATGTTGTTTATCAAGAAAGACTATGGAGAATTGATAATTCGCCAGATGGCTATTTATATTACACATTACATAGATTAAGCTATCTTGAATCTCCTTATAGATGGACTCCAATTGGATTTTCTTCTGATATTCTTTCATGGACAAGGGATGATGTTTATAGATTTTATAAAAAACATTATGCTCCAAACAACGCGGTTATTGTGATTTGCGGGGATATCAATGTTAAAAAAACTGTTAGATTAATAAAAAAGTATTTTGGAAAATATAAAAAGAAAAGAATTCAAGAGAAATTTACAGAAGAACCTCCACAGAAAGGGCAGAGAAGAGAAGTTTTACATTTTATTTCAACAAATAAAAAAATTGCAATATCTTTTCACATACCACCAATTTCAGATAATTCAACTCCAGTTCTTGATATAATTACTTACATGCTTTTTGCAAGGGAAAATTCAATTTTATTTAGAAAGCTTGTTAGAGAAAAAAGATTATGCTCATCTATTTATGGTGGAAATCAGGAGAGAGTTCATTCAGGACTTTTTGTTATTTTTGCAAATCTAAATAAAAATGCAAAGTTTAAAGATGTGGAAAAGATAATTTGGAATGAATTTGAAAATTTAAAAAAAGGAAATTTTTCAAGAAAAGATTTTATTCTTTCAAAAAATAGAGCAATTTACGATTACTTTTATTCAAAAGAAACAATTTCAGGATATGCAGATAGTTTGAGCTTTTATGCTGGGATTGGTAAGGTTGATTATTTTCTTAAATATCCAGAATTAATAAAAAAAGTTACCCAAAAAGATATTATCAATTGGTCAAAAAAGATTTTTAGAAAAAATAATTCCACAATAATTGAACTTATTCCAGAAAAAGGGAAATCTATTTCATATACTCCTAAAATATCTGGAGAGCTTAGATAAATCCTCAGGAGTGTCAATAGAAATTGATTCATAATCTGTTATAAAAACTTTTATTTTTAAAAAATTTTCTAATGCTCTCAGTTGTTCAAGTTTTTCAATTTTTTCAAGTTTTCCTTCTTTAAAGTTGACAAATTTTTCCAGAGCTTTTTTTCTAAAGCAGTATAAACCTATATGTTTAAAAAATTCTCCTTTATTTGAGTTGTCTCTAAAATATGGAATTGGGCTTCTTGAGAAATACAAAGCATAAAAGTTTTCTCCAAAAGCAACCTTTACAACATTTGGATTATGTATATCATCTTTATTTTCAATTTTTTTTACAGGTGTTGTGATATCCGCATTTTTATCATTTTTTAATTCAATTATTGCCCTGTCTATAACATCAGAAGAAATTAGAGGTTCATCTCCTTGAACATTTACAATAATTTCGTAATCTTTATCTTTTGCAACTTCCCATACTCTATCTGTTCCAGATTTTATATCTTTTGAGGTTAAAATAGCTTTTCCATTTGCATTTTTCACACAATTTAAAATAGTTTCATCATCTGTTGCAACAATCACTTCTTTTGCAAGCTTTGATTTTTTTGCTCGTTCATAAACATGTAAAATCATTTCTTTTCCAAATATTTTTACAAGAGGTTTACCTGGAAATCTTTTTGATGAAAATCTTGCAGGTATAACAATTAGTGCCATTTTAAATAATTGATTAAAAAGTTTTCAAATAGATTTTCAATATTTATTGTTGAAGTTTTTGCTAAAAGTTCAAGATTGTAAAGTTCTGAGTATATTTTGTATAGTAGCTGAAATTTAAAGTTTTTTGAATATCTTAATAACTTTTTGCAAACAAATGGTGGTAGAGAAATTCTCTGGAAAATTTCTTTTTCAGGCAATTTTTTTTCAACTGATAATGACCTTATTTTTGCAAGATTAATTATTGTTTTTTGAAAAATTGAAATTATTTGAAGAATATTAACATTTAATTTTTTTAAGTTGTAAAATGTTTTTATTGCTTCTTGTTGTTTTTTTTCAAAGAAAAAATCAATTAATTTAAATATATTTTCCTCTCCAGAAAATTTTATTAAATCTTTTATTTCATCAATTGTTAAAAATTTTCTTTTATCAGCATAAGCCAAAATTTTTTTTATTTCAAGAGAGACTTTGTTAAAATCGTAACCGCAATTTTCTACAATAAAATTTGCAAAGTCTAAATTAACTTCAATACCATGTTTTTTAAAAAATATTATTATAAATTTTTTTAATTCTTCAACTGAAGGAATTTTTATTTCATAAAAATTTTCAGAGTTTATTTTTAAATTGTCAAAAAAAATAATTAAAATGGAACTTTTTGGAACTTTAAACTTTTTTGATAACTTAATTAACTCATTAATAGCTTTATCTTTTAACGCATCACCTTCATTGCACACAATTATTTTCTTTTTTATAAACAACCCTGATGATAGAAATGCATTGATAATTTTATCAAGTTTCTCTTCAGACAAATTAAAATAAACAACTTCAGAATTTTTATAAAATTTTTCTTTAATTAGTTTAACTATCTCCTTTTTGTAAAGTAAGTCACTTAATTTAAAAAAATATATTGGTTTTAAGCCTTTAGAAGTTACCTCTTTTTTAAAATTTTTCATAAAAATAACTCTTTAAATAGATTTTCCAATTCTTCAAAATAGCTTACTTTTCCTTCTTGAACAAAATCCATTTTTTCTTCAAGTTGTTTTGTAAAGTTTTCCTCAACAAATTTTGAATATTCCTTTTTATTTTTTAATTCATTTAGAACTTCAATTCCAAGCGAAGTTGGAATAAGATACCCATTTTTTTCAACAATATAATTTCTATCAATTAATTTTTTTATTGTAATAGCATAAGTTGAGGGCCTGCCAATTCCTTTTTTCTTCATTTCTTCAATTATTGTTGAAAAAGTAAAAAGAGGCATTTTAGGATAATATCTTAAATATTTTTTAAAATCTTTTGCTATTCCTTCTTTTATTGGAGTATAAATTTTTACAGGAAAAATTTTATTGTATCCATCTTCAATAATTTCAGTGATTACCTCAGAAGTTGTTGAATATTCAAAAGCAGATAATTTGTATTTTATCTTTTTTACAACAGTATCTCTCATCTGTGAAGCAATAAAAGTTTTAAAGATTAAATCGTAAACTTTAATATGCTCATTTTTTATATTTTTAAGGTTCCTTGATTTTATAAATTCAATTATATCTTCTTTATCCATTGGTCTTGTAGGTCTTATACATTCATGAGCACCATGAGAAAAAGAGAAAGTTTTTGGTTTAAAATAATCCTTTCCAAAATGCTCAAGGATAAATTCTTTTGCAACTTTAATTCCAACATCTGAAACTCTTATACTGTCAGTTCTATGATATGTTATTAATCCTAATTCAAAAAGAGTTTGGGCTATTTCCATTATTTTTTGAGGAGAAAATTTGTAGATTTTAGCAATTTCTCTTAAAAGAGTATCTGTGGTGAAAGGTTTTATGTTTAATTTTTCAGTATTTTCACTATCTTTTTCAACTTTTACAAATTTTAAATTATTAAAAAATCTTTTAGCTTCAGTAATATTTTCAAATTCAAACACAAATTCTATTTCATTTATTTTTACAAAAACTTTACCAACTTTCTGTTTTGCAAGTTTTGCTCTTTCAACAATCCATGATAATACAGGAGTTTGAACTCTGCCAGCTGATAGCCAGTTTTTATTTAAATTTCTCTGCAAATATTGTGAAATTTTAAATCCTACCCATCTATCTGCAATTCTTCTTAGAAATTGTGCTTTTACAAGATTAGAATTTATACTTCTAAATTCTTCTATAGCTTTTTTAAAAGCTTTTTTTGTAACTTCATGAAATTCAATTCTTTTAATTTTCTCATTAAAAGTTTTTAGATTAAGAAAAATATCAAATCCAATCTTTTCACCTTCTGTATCAGGGTCAGTAGCAATAAAGGTCTCATCAATTTCAAGAGTTAGCTTTCTTAAAGCAGAAACAATTTTTTTTCTATCCTGGTCAATTGGTTCAAAATATGGTATGATTTTATTAGCCTGTTTTTCAACTCCAAAATAAAAACCTTCTTTTATTAAATCAAACAAATGACCTTTGCTTGCTGAAATAATAATTAATCTCCCTTCAACAGCGATTTCGTAAACTTCAATATTATTTATTCTTCTTTTTAATGGTTTGCCAAAAAAATTTGCAATTGTTCTTGCTTTGTTTGGTGATTCAACAATGATTAAAATTGTTTTTAGGAATTCTTTCTCCTCAACAAGTGGTATTCCTTTTTTAATTTTTTCTCTTTCTTTATCAATATTTTTTAAAATTTCATTTAAATCAATTTCCTCAATATTATGAAATTCAATTTCATCTGAATACCATCTCAATTTTTTTCTTAACTGATAAAACAGTTCTTTATCTTCAACTAAAAGATAACTTAATCCAAGAGTTAATTTGTTAAAATATAATCTTGAAGTTCTTCCAGATGCTTGAATGTAACCAGTTAAATCTGGAATATCATCAGAAAATCTTGGAACACCAACAAATATTGCATATCTTACTGTTGCAGGAAGATTTATTCCTCTTGCAAGAGGATTTCTGTAACTTGAATATCCAACAATTACATCTATTTTTTCATTTAAAAAATCATCTTCATATTTTAAAAAATCCTCATAACTAATTGCCTTTATGCCATTTTTGTTTAAAAATTCAACAAATTCTTTTATATCTTTTGAAAAAGAGGAAGATAAAAAAACAAGTCCACCAGTTTTAAATCTTTTTAATAAATTTAAGGTTTTCTCTTCAAGCTTTTCTTTTTCTACAAATTCGTAAACATCTACAATATTTCTTAGATAGATTGTAGGCTTTCCAACTTCAAATCCAAGGAGTTCTTTAAATAATTTTATTCTGTATGAGCGTGGATTTGAGGTCGCAGTTGATACAATAAGTAAACCCTTTCTTTTATTTGAAAGTTTTTCAAAAAATTCTTTTTCTGAAAAAACCTGGCCATTTTTTATTATATAAAAAGCTTTATCAAGTTCTTTTTTATTAAAATTTAAAAGTTTAAGCACTTTATCAATATTTTTTCCGCTTTTAACAACAGAATCAACATCATCAATAAAAATTAGGTCAAAAATTCCCTTTGGAATTATTTCAGAATTTTTATACAAAAACATTGTAGTTGTTATCAAAATGTCAAAGTCACCACTTTTTATTCTTTCCTTTATTTTCTCTTTTTCTTTTTTTTTGGTTGAAAAATATCCTACAATATTTGAAGGTGATTTTGAAAGGCTTTTAAGCTTTTTAAAATTTTCATTAACAAGAATTTGAGTTGGAAATAATAAGTAGGTTTTTTTATTTTTATTTTGAAGAAAAAGTGATAAAATTAAACCAAATGTAGTTTTTCCAATTCCAGTGGGAGCAATCATTGCAAATGAAGTGTCTGAAAAAAATCTGTATGCCCATGTTTTCTGTATTGAATTTAAAGGATTTTTTATAAATTTAATAAAAAAATTTTCAAATTCTGAAACATTCTCTTTTATTTTACAAATTTTAATAAATTCTCCTTTATCAATTTTTTCACAGATTTTCTTGCTATCAATTTCTGTTTTTAAGCAATTTTCACATAAAAGCCCTTTTTCAAGTCTAAAAGATGAAATATCTTTTTGGCAATTTGGACACATATTTTTATAAACCGCTGGTATCATCTTTAAATTTCCTTATAATTTTTTTAGCCTTATAGTAGAAATTTAATTTTTTGTAAGAGGAGGATAAATCTGCTCTATAAAGTTCAAATAATCTATTGAAATCAACCTGCTTTTTTATTCTTTTTAATTTACTTTCAGGAAATGAACCAATTGCTTTAGGTAGCATATGATATTTCACAAGATTTTTAACTTCTTTTATTATCTCAAATGGGAATTCAAGGTTTTTAAGAAATTTTTCTGTTATTTTTGAGCCAATTTGAGCATGATTGTAAAACTTTTTCCCATTGTATTCTTCAGAAAAAGCTTTTCCAACATCGTGGAGTAGAAGTGCCAATGATAAAATTAAATCTTTTTTCTTTAAATATTTGAAAGCATGCAATGTATGTTGCCACACATTTCCTTCTGGATGAAAATCTTTAATCTGTTCAACTTTTGTCATCAAAAAAATTTCTCTCCAGTAATGTTCAATAAATCCTTTTTCAAGTAAAAATTGAAGACCTAAATATGAATATTTTCCCAAAATATTTGAAATTAAAACCCTTTTCTGTTCTTTAATTGATAATGGGGGGAAAATATTTAAAGGAGTATCTGGAAGGTTCTTTATTTCAATATCGTATTTTGATAGAATAATTGATGCATCAATTATTGAGTTTATACTAAAATTATTACCACAAAAAAATGTTTCTTTTCTTTTTATGTGATTAAAACTTTCATAGATATTTTTAAAAATATCTTTATTTAAGTTGTATGAAAAGTATAAAATAGGATAGTCAAATATAGAATTTGAATAAAATAGATAGGTTTTTTTATCAATTATTATTGAAAAATCTGCTTTTAAATATCCTGAAGAAATTTCGTCAGTAAACTTTGCAACATCAACAATTGTAGCATCTGAATTTACATAGACATAATAATCATCTAAATTATTATAAAGATACTTATCAATTGCTGAAAAACTTACAAGGTTTACATTGTATCCTTTTTTTACTAAAAATTTTAAAAATTCCATTTTTTCCTTAAAATTTCTCCATTTTCATTAATTTCAAGATAATTTATTGTTTTTTCATTTTCAAATCCATTTACAACAATAATTTCTTTATTTTCTATTTTAAACTCTACATTGCAGTGAAAATGAGCGGATATTAAAATATCAAACTCTTTTTGTATTATCTCTGAATTATTGAATATATTTTTTATCTGTTCATGAAAATTTGCAGATTTCGGTTTTCTGAGATAATTTTTACTTGAATCTGAAAGTATTTTAGAAATTTTTAAAACTATGTATGGTGGAAGATTGTCCATTAACAATTTAATAAATGGAGTTCTTAATATTTTTCTTAAAATTTTATATTTTCTGTCATTATTATCAATTGTATCTCCATGAATTGCTATAAATTTTTTATTATTCACTTTGAATTCAACTTTTTCTTCAAATGTTAATATGTTGAAAAAATTTTTAAGTCCAAAATCATGATTACCTTCTATATAAAAAATTTTTAATTTTTCAGAAAATTCTTTTAAAATTTTTAAAATTTCTAAATATCCAGCTGGCACAACTTCAGGAAAAGAATAGTAAAATTCAAAAAAATCTCCAAGAATAATTAAATTTTTATAATTTGCGACTATATCTTTAAAAAATCTTTCAACATATTTTAATCTTTCATCATTTAAATTTAAATGAAAATCTCCAAAAAGAATAATTTTTTCTGAAAATTCAAACATAACTATACCATTAAATCTTTAAGATTTAATACCACTGAAATTTTCCCATTGCCAAGAATTGTTGCTCCAGAAATTCCTGGAATTGCAGATATAAAATCAGGTAAAGGGTTTACAACAATTTCATTTTCATCATTCAGTTTATCAACAATAAATCCTATTTTTTCTTTATCCACTTCAATAACAACAATATCGTAATTATCTCTTTCAAGAATTTTATCTCTATAACCTAATAGCACACCAAGGTCAAAAATTTGAATTTTACTGCCATCATAAATTAAGATAAGAGAATCAGCATGATTTTTAATTTTATCCTTTTCAACTGATAATGTAAATAGAATATCGCTGTAAGGAATTGAAAAATATAGATTTTCCAATGTTACTACAAGAACTTTTATGATATTTAGTGATATAGGAAGATGAATTCTGAACACAGTTCCTTTACCAACTTTACTGAAAACATCTATTTTTCCATTTAATTTTTTTACAATATCTTTTACAACATCAAGTCCAACACCTCTTCCAGATATTTCTGAAACATCATCTCTTGTGGAAAAACCGGGATAAAAAATTAACTGAATGAGATTATGTTCACTTAAATTATTTGCTTGCTCCTTTGTAATTATCCCTTTTTGAATGGCTTTTTCTCTTATTATATCAGGATTTATACCTCTTCCATCATCTGCAACAGTTATTCTAAAAAATTCTTTTTCAATTGATGCTTGAATAATAATATTGCCTATTTCATTTTTCCCGCTTGCAATTCTTTCTTGTGGAGATTCAATTCCATGGTCAATTGCATTTCTTACAATATGGACTAAAATATCATTAAGATGAGTTAGTATGCTCTTATCAATTTCTATATCTTCCCCTTTTATTGTAAGATTAATCTTTTTATTGAAAATTTTTTGATATTCTGAAACTATTCTTGGAAATTTTTGAAGAATATCTCTTACAGGAACAAGTCTTAATTTAAGAACGCTTTTTTGAATGTTTGATGTAATAAATTTTAGTCTCTGTAAAGCATTTTTAAGTTCTATTGATACTTTATTACTCTCTTTCTCCACAATAAAATCAAAGATATTTTTTACATTAATTAGCTCACTTACAAATGATAATAAATAATCAATTTTGTCAGTTTTAACCTGTATTATTTTAAAATCTTCTTTTTTTAAAAATTTATCAAAATGAATAACCTGAGTTTCTTTTTTCTCCTTTTTTTCAGGCTTTGGAGGGGGCTCATATTTTTCTATTTCTCCAAAAAATTCCTCTCCAGTTAATTCAACATAATCTTCTTTTGAAGGTTTTTCTTTAGGCTCTGAAGTAGAAATCTTTGGTTTACTTGAGAAATTTTCAATTTTGGCAATTAAATCTTCATAATTTTTTTCAATTAATTTTTCATCTTCAGAAAGTTCAAGAATTTCATTCAGAACATCTATTACTTCAAGGGAAAGGTCATTTAATTCAGAAGAATATTCAATTTCACCATTTTTTAAAGATTTTACAATAGCTTCAAATTTATGAACAATTTCTTTGAATATTTCAAAATTCTTCTTTAATTTAAAATCATCAGAAAGATTTGAATATATAACTCCAGCATTTCCTTTTAATGTATGAAGTTCTCTATAAATTTCATCAACTAAGGTCTCATGAAAAGAAATGAAGAAATTTTCAAGTTTTTGAAGAATCTCTTTTGACTCAAAAGAGAACTGTTCTATAAGTTCTTTTAAAAAATCGCTCATTTCAAATAAATTTAAAATAATTAATTTATTTTTGCAAGATTTTTTTCCTCATCTTGCATATTTGAGTAAAAACTGGTATAAATTTTTCTTCGGTGAGAAAATAAAAGGAGGTTGGAGGTGACAAAGTTTAACTATTTTAAAGGAACCAACCAGTATATAGCTGATGAAAGTTTGCAAAATGCTGTAAATGTCGCAATTGCTCTTGAAAAGCCACTTTTAATAAAAGGTGAACCTGGAACTGGTAAAACTTTACTTGCAAAAGCTATTGCAGAAGCATTAAACAAGCCTCTATTTATATGGAATATAAAATCGACAACAAAGGCACAAGAAGGATTATACATTTATGACACAGTAAGAAGATTAAATGATGCAAGGTTTAAAGATAGAGACATTTCAAATATAAGGCAATACATAAGGTTTGGACCTCTTGCAAAAGCATTTTTATGTGATGAAAAGGCAGTATTGTTAATTGATGAAATTGATAAAGCTGATATTGAATTTCCAAATGACCTGTTGCATGAGCTTGATGAAATGAGCTTTTACATTTATGAAACAGATGAAGTTATAAAAGCTAAAAATAGGCCAATAGTTATAATTACGAGCAATTCTGAAAAGGAACTTCCAGATGCTTTTTTAAGAAGATGTATATTTCACTATATTGAATTTCCCACTCCTGAATTGATGGAAAAAATTGTTAAGGTTCATTTTCCAGATATTGATAAAAAACTTTTAAATTATGCCATTGAAGCTTTTTACAAATTGCGAGAAATTGAGGATTTAAGAAAAAAACCTTCAACAAGTGAACTAATTGACTGGATAAGAGTGTTAATTGTTAGTGGTGTAAAGATTAAATCAAAAGAGATTTCAGAGCTGCCTTTTCTTGGTGCATTAATAAAAAATGAGCAAGATTTTGAATTATTAAAAAGCTCAAAAAAAGCAAAAAGAATAATTAACTGGTAAGATGTTTTTAGATTTTTTTTATACATTACGGGCATTTAAAATTCCTGTTACAATAACAGAATGGATGACTTTCACAAAAGCTTTGTATGAAGGTTTTGCAAATAATTCTCTTACAGATTTTTACTATCTTGCAAGAAGCATTCTTGTTAAATCTGAAACTTTTTACGACCAATTTGATATTGCATTTAAAACTTATTTTGAAAATTTAGGTTACGATAAAGTTGAAATTGAAAAAGTATTAAAATGGCTTGCAAAAGCTATTCAAAATAAGGAACTTTCCAGAGAAGAATTAAAAAAGATTAAAAGATACAATTTTGAAGAATTAAGAAAGCTTTTTTATGAGAGATTAAAAGAACAGAAAGAGCGTCATGATGGTGGTTCAAAATGGATTGGCACAGGAGGAACAAGTCCATTTGGACATTCAGGATATCACCCTGAAGGAATAAGAGTAGGTGGAGAATCAAAAAATAGGTCTGCAATTCAGATAGCATCAGAAAGAAGATTTAAAAATTACAGAACTGATGTAACTCTTGATGTAAGGCAGATAAAAGTTGCTTTAAAAAAATTAAGAATTTTGCAAAGAATTGGTGCAGAGGAAGAACTTGATTTAGATGAAACTATTGACAAAACATGTAAAAATGGAGGAGAGATTGAACTTGTATTTAAGAAAGCTAAAAAAAACAATGTTAAACTTCTTCTTTTAATGGATACAGGCGGTTCAATGCTTCCCCATGCAAGATTGGTTGATAGATTATTTTCTGCTGCAAATTCTATACAGCATTTTAGAGACTTCAAGTTTTTCTATTTTCACAATTGCATTTACGATTATCTTTATCTTGATTATGAGAAGGGAAAAGTTTATCCAACACCACTTCTTTTTAAAAATTTTGAAATTGATTACAGAGTAATAATTGTTGGCGATGCAATGATGGCTCCAAGTGAGCTTTTTATGAAAGGTGGAAATATAGATTACTGGTTTTATAATGAAACTCCAGGAATTGAATGGTTAAAAAGGATTGCAAGCCATTTTAAAAAGGTTGTTTGGTTAAATCCTGTAAAAAAGTATTATTGGGACCATCCAACTATTAATGCGATAAAAAGAGTTTTTCCAATGTTTCCTTTAACTATTGAAGGCCTTGAAGATGCAGTAAAAGAGCTTGTAAAGGTTGTTTAAATGGCAAAAAAGACTGAACTTGATAAATTAGATGTAGAAAAAATTATTGAAGAGATAAAAGAAGAAGATGTAGAAGAGAAAGAGCCTGAAAAACCTGAAGAGAAAAAAGAAAAAGAAAATAAACCTCAAGAAAAACCTGAAGAAAAAAAGGATAAAAAAAAATTAATTTTTTTTGGAATTATTGTTTTTTTGGGAATAATAAATTTAGTTTTAGCTTTTTTATGTTATAAACAAGCAACAAAAAAAATTGTTATTAAGTCAAATTTCCTGAAAATAAATCCAAAAGTAATCTATATAACAAAAGAGAAAATGCTTCAGGCAAAAATTGAACAGGAGACAAAAACTTATAATTTTAATTTTATGATGGGATATGAATTTAATGGAGTTAATTCTAAAAGAATTTTAACATGTCAGGTCACATGTATATTCAAATCAAAATATCAAGTTGACTTAAATAATTTATACAATTATATTGCCAAAAAGGTTAGTGAGGATTTTAAAAAGCTTGTTGATGATAAATTTCTTGAAGAGATACCAAATTATGAAGCTAAATTATCAGTAATTATTGAAGATAACATAATTAAAGCAATAATTAAAGCATGTCCAGATGTTAATGAAAATGAACTTAAAAAAGTTATAAATTTTGTAGTATTCAGAATAAAATGAGTTTGAAACTGAAAGATATAAGAAAAAAAATAGAGGGAAATTACCCGATTTCAGAAGATGAAGCTATTTTCTTATTCAATGAAGTTGATATTCACACTCTTGGAGAACTTGCAGAGATAAAAAATTCCAAATATGTTTATTTCAATATAAACAAGCATATAAATCCAACAAATATTTGTGTAAATAGATGTAAATTTTGTGCTTTTTCAAAAAGCAAAGGAGAAAAAGGTAGTTATGAATATTCAATTGAAAAAATTTTAAAAGAATGTGAAAATTCTGAGGAATTTGGAATAACAGAATTTCACATAGTTGGTGGGCTTCATCCAGAATGGCCATTTGATTATTATGTTAATCTTTTAAAAGAGTTAAAAAAAGCTCATCCAAAAATAATTTTAAAAGCTTTCACTGCAGTTGAGATAGATTATTTTAGTAGAATTTCTGGAAAATCAGTAAAAGAAGTTCTTGAAATATTAAAAGATGCTGGACTTGACCTTATGCCTGGAGGTGGAGCTGAAATTTTAGTTGAGGATGTAAGAAAAAAAATATGTCCAGAAAAGATATCAGGGAAAAGATGGCTTGAAGTTATTGAAATTGCCCATAATCTTGGAATAAAAACAAATTGCACAATGCTATATGGTCATGTTGAAAGTATAAAAGACAGGATTTTACATCTTAAAATGTTAAGAGACCTGCAGGAAAAAACAGGAGGATTTCTTGCTTTTATTCCTTTATCATTTCATGCAAAAAATACCCAGATTAAAAAATTTCCATACACAACTGGAATTGATGATTTAAAAACAATTGCAATAAGTAGGATTTTTTTAAACAACATCAAAAACATAAAAGCTTACTGGGTTATGCTAACAGAAAAGTGTGCACAAATTGCACTTAACTTTGGAGCAAACGATTTTGATGGAACTGTTGTTAAAGAAAGAATTACCCATTCTGCAAACGCTTTATCAAAAGAAGGTTTAACTGTTGATGAAATTGTTTATTTAATTAAAAAAGCTGGGAAAATACCTGTTGAAAGGGATTCATTTTACAATAAGTTAATGATATACAATTAAAAATGTTGGATAAAATTTTAGAAAAAGTTTACAATGGAGAGGAAGTAAACAGAGAAGAAGCATTAATTTTATTAAAAAAATGTGATTTAATCACACTTGGAAAAACAGCTCATTTTATTAGAAATAAAATTCATAATAATTCAAAAATTGTGACTTTTGTTGTTGATAGAAACATAAATTATACAAATATATGCAAATGTAAATGTAAATTTTGTGCATTTTACAGAGATAAAAATGATAAAGATGCTTATTTTTTAAGCTTTGATGAAATTTTTAAAAAAATAGAAGAGACAATAAATCTTGAAGGAACGCAGATTTTAATTCAGGGAGGACTTCATCCAGATTTAAAAATAGATTACTTCATTGAACTTTTTTCCAAAATAAAGGAAAGGTTTAATATAAACATTCATGGATTAAGTGCTCCAGAAATTTGTCATATAGCTGAAAATTCAAAATTAACCATAAAAGAAACAATTGAAAAATTAAAACAAGCTGGACTTGGTTCAATTCCAGGAGGTGGAGCTGAAATTCTTGTAAATTCAGTGAGAAAAAAGATAAGCCCAAATAAAATTCCATGGGAAAAATGGGCTGAAGTTATGATTACTGCACATGAACTTGGCTTAAAATCAACTGCAACAATGATGTTTGGTTCTATTGAAGATGAGAAAGATATTATTGAGCATCTATTTAGAATTAAGGAAATTCAGGATAAAACAGGAGGTTTTACTGCTTTTATATGCTGGAGTTTTCAACCAAAAAATACAGCTCTTGAGAATGTTGTAAAATATAAGGCAGGTGGCGTTGAATTTTTGAAGATATTGGCTATTTCAAGAATTGTTTTGCAAAATATAAAGAATATTCAAACTTCATGGGTCACTCAGGGAGCAAAAGTTGCTCAAATTTCACTATTTTTTGGAGCAAATGATTTTGGAAGCACAATGATTGAAGAAAATGTTGTAAAATCTGCAGGAGTAAGTTTTAATTTAAAAAAAGAGGATATTATCTTTTTAATCAAAGATGCAGGATTTATCCCAGCTCAAAGAGATACATTTTACAATATTTTAAAGGTGCTATATGATTAATTTAGATATTATTGGGCTAATAAAAAACATCCCCTTTTTTGGAGTAATAGCTTATAAAAAAGATGAAATAATCTATGTGAATAAAGGAGCAATTGAAATACTTGGATACAGTGAGGATGAATTTAAAAAAATTAGCCTAAATGATATATTTTTCAATGAGCCAGAGATTGAAAAAAATAGTTTTGAATGGGATTTAAAGAGAAAAAATGGAGCACTTGTCAAATGTCAGCTATATTTCACAGATTTAAATGATATAAAAATTTTAATTTTTTTCAATATTTCAGTTCAAAAATTCCTTGAAAAAGCATATCATTTGATTGGAAACATAAATTCAGTTTTAAATTTATGTGAAGATGAGAAAACATTTATAAAAAGAATTTTAAATGAAGTAAAAGATATTTATGAAGCAGATGATGTAGAAATTGCTGAATTTTCAGAAGGTAAGCTATATTCAACAAATAAATTCTTCATAAATTGTGTTGAAAAGCAAGATGTTATTGCAGAAATTTTGAAAAATAAGATTGTTTTTATTTATAATAAGGTTAATGAATGCAAATACAGTTCTGTATGTTTAATTCCATTAAAAAAAGGAGATAAGATAAGATATGTTCTTGGGATTTTTTCCAAAGTTCCAGAATATTTCAATTTAAGTGAAAGAAGACTACTTGAAGAAGTTAAGGAAGCTATTTCTTTTGGACTTGATAAAATAGAAAAGGAGAAAAATATAAAGATTTTGTATAGTGCTTTGGAAAACAGTCCAGACTGGGTTTTAATTACAGATAAAAATGGAACAATTATTTATGTAAATAAAACAGTTGAAAGATTATCAAAATACTCAAAACAGGAGTTAATTGGGAACAATCCTAAAATATTAAAATCTGGATTTTATGATAAAAAATTTTATGAAAAGATGTGGACCACCTTAAAATCTGGAAAACCTTTCAGTTGTGTAATAATTAACAAGGATAAATTTGGTAATTTTTTTAAAGTTGAACATTTAATTATTCCAGTAAAAATAGGAAATAAAATTGAATACTTTGTTGCTCTTGGAAAAGATTTAACAAGAGAGGAAAAGCTTGAAGGAGAAGTTTATAGGTTAAAATTTTATGATATTTTAACAGGAGTTTTAAACAGATATGGGTTTATTTTTGAAGTTCAAAGAAAAGTTAATGAAATTTCAGAAGGGAAGGTTGGTGGAATATTTGTCCTTGATATTTATAATTTTTCATATCTGAATAAGGTTTTTTCTAATAAAATAGGCGATATTTTGCTTAAAGAAGTTGCCTCCCTTCTTGAAAGATTAATTCCAGATGGAGTTGTTTCAAGAACAGGTGGTGATGAATTTTCATTTTTCACAATAGTTGATGGAAAAGATATTATCTCTTTTTTACAGAGCATTGTTGAAATATTTAAAGTGTCAAAATTTACAGAAAAAAATTTGAATATTGATATTAACATTGGAGTCTCTTTTTATGAAAGAGATGGAGTGGATATAAATGAACTTATAAATAATGCGAGAACAGCCTTAAACATTGCAAAAGAAAAAGGTCCAAATAGATTTGCAATATTTAATAAAGATATTGAAAAAATAATTATTAAAGAGAGAGAATCAAGAAATCTTATTGTTAATGCTTATGAAAATAATTGGTTTGAGGTTTATTTACAACCATATTTTTATGCTGAGTCTTTAAAATTAGCAGGCTTTGAGTCCCTTTTAAGAATTAATCATCCTGAAAAAGGAATAATTACCCCATATTTTTTTATTGAAGCTCTTGAAAGTTCAGAGTTTATATTTGAAGTTGAAAAAAGTATAATTAGCAAAATTATTGAAACAATTATCTTCTGGAGTTCAAAAGGTTATGAAATAAAACCAATTTCAGTTAACCTAACCGCAAGAAGTTTTGCAAAAAAAGATATTATAGATTTTATTGTGTCAAAAGTTAAGGATTTAAAAGAAAATTTTTTAAATGTTGAAATAACTGAAAGAATGCTTGTGAATAATCCAGAATATGCAAAAGAAGTTGTAAAGATTTTACAGAAACAAAATATAAAGATTTTACTTGATGATTTTGGAACTGGATATTCCTCATTGTCATATTTAACTGAAATACCTGTTGATTATTTAAAAATTGATATTTCCTTTATTAGAAAATTTCTTGTTGATGAAAGAACATATCAAGTTGTTGAAATAATTATTGATTTGGCAAAAAAGTTAAATATGAAAACAATTGCTGAAGGAGTTGAAAAAGACGCTCAATTAAATGAGCTTAGAAAACTTGGCTGTGACATTATACAGGGATTTTTATTTGCAAAACCCATTCCTATAAAATCTGCTGAAAAATATCTTTCAAGAAATTAAAAATGAAAAAAATTTTAAATTTTTTTGATAATAGGTTAATTATTGCTTTTGCAAATAAATTTTTTTTGAATAAACAGAGAATTATAAAAGAATCCGCAATTAATGAAGTTTTAAATGAAATTGAAAATTATTTTAATAGACATTCAATAAAAAAATATATAATTGGTGAAGAGGCAAAAATTTTACAGAAGATTTATTTTAAAAATAGAAGTGGAGAAAAGTATGAAAAATTACTTCAAAAATTAAATAATTTAAAATCAATTGATGAAGTTATAAATTTTCTTTCAAAATACTATCTTGAAGATATTTCAGCTGATTTTAATCCTGCATTTTTGATTTTTTTTAAGTATGTATGTAAAATTAAATTTAGGCAATTTATAAAAAATTTAAAAGTTGTTGCAGATAGGAAAGATATTGAAAAAATAAAAAAAATTCAAGGGAATTTCCCATTATTTTATCTTCCAAATCATGTTTCCAATGCTGACCACATTCCAATAGCATTTGTATTAAATAGATTAAAATTATTTCATCCTGTTATAGTTGCAGGAGCAAATTTATATAGGGGAATTTCAAAAATTCTTCTTCCAAAACTTAATGTTGAAAAACTTAGAAGAGATTATTTAAAAGAGAATTTTAAATGGATACACAATCCACTTTATAGAATGGCTTTTAAATATTACAATTTTTATCTTTGGGAAAAAAATGAACCATTTTTATTTTATATTGAAGGTGGACGCTCAAGGGATGGAAAAATTGGAAAACCTAAATTGGGAATAATTACAGATATTTTTGAATTTATAAAAAGTAAAAATAGAAAAGCTTATTTTACCCCAATAACAATTTCTTACACAGTTGTTCCAGAAGATACTTCCCTATTTGAAGCTCAGAATGGAAAGAATATAACTGATAGAGACCTATTTCAGGAGCTATCATATTTAAATTATGAGTATAAAAATTTTAAAAACGCTGAAATTTTTGTAAAAATACTTTCTCCAATTGAGGTTTCACCAGATAATAGTTTATCTCCAAAAGAATTTGCTCATAATATTATTGAAATTTTAAGAAAAAATATAGTTCCAACTTCTACCTATCTTCTTGCAAATTTTTTAATGAAAAATAGAGATGTTAAAATTGAAGATATAAATGATGAAAATATGAAAAAAGCTCTTGAAATTTTTATAAAAAGAGGATTTTTAAAAGTTGAGGAAGGGTTAATAAAAATTATTCATAAAGATTTAATTGAGCAGTATTCAAATAGATTAGCTTTTAAAGATTCCAGTAAATAATTGTTGGTGGAAATTTTTCTTTGTAAAGAATTGATTTTACATCAATAATTACAGTTTTTCCATTTATAAATCTTTTAACATTTTCAGCATTAAATTCTTTTTTGAAAATTTCATGTTTTACCGCAATGATAATTGCATCATATTTTTTCTCTGGAATTTTATCTAAAATTTTTACCTTGTAACTTTTAAAAGCATCATTTTTATCAGCAATTGGGTCATAAATATCTACATTTATGCAATAATCTAAAAGCTCATTGTAAATATCAATAACTCTTGTATTTCTCACATCAGGGCAGTTTTCTTTAAAAGTGAACCCTGCAAGCAAAACACTTGCTCCATTTATTTTTTTAGAAGATTTTATTAAAAGCTTTACAGTTTTTTCTGCAATAAAAATCCCCATATTATCATTTATTCTTCTACCAGCAAGGATTACCTCTGGATGGTATCCTACACTTTGAGCTTTAAAAGTAAGATAATATGGGTCAACTCCAATACAGTGACCTCCAACAAGACCAGGTTCAAATTTTAAGAAATTCCATTTGGTCCCTGCTGTTTCTAAAACTTCTTTTGTATTTATGTTCATTTTATCAAAAATTAAACTAAGCTCATTTACAAGAGCTATGTTAAGGTCTCTTTGAGTATTTTCAATAACTTTTGCAGCTTCAGCAACTTTAATACTTTTAGCTTTATAAACACCTGCATCAATTATTTTTCCGTATAAATTTGCAAGAGTTTCAGTAACTTCTTTTGTAGAACCACTTACAACTTTTATAATATCCTTTAATCTATGCTTTTTATCTCCTGGATTTATTCTTTCTGGTGAATATCCGCAAAAAAAGTCTTTATTAAACTTTAATTTACTTTCCTTTTCAAGAATTGGCACGCAAATTTCTTCTGTGCAACCTGGAAATACAGTGGATTCATAAACAACAATATCACCTTTTTTCAAAATCTTACCAACAGTTTCAGTTGCAGAAATAATTGCTCTTAAATCAGGTCTTTTATGTTCATCAATAGGGGTGGGAACTGTGATTATATAGATATTTGCTTCATTTATATCATCAACTTTATCTGTAAACTTTAAAAATTTTGCTTTTTTTATCTCATCTTCACTTACTTCATTTGTCCTGTCATAATTATTTTTCAACTGATTAATTCTTTCACTATTTATATCAAATCCAATTGTTTTAAATTTTTCCCCAAATGCTACAGCAAGGGGAAGTCCAACATAACCAAGACCAATTATTGCAATTTTATGTTCCAAAAGCCATTGCCTCCAGTCTTCTTATCCTTTCTTCAATTGGAGGATGGGTGCTGAATAGATTTAGTATTGCTTCACCTCCTGATAATGGATTAACAATAAACATGTGAGCTGTTGCTGGATTTATTTTTTCAGGTGGATTTACTTGAACTCCGTATGCAAGTTTTTTAAGAGCATTTGCAAGATATAAAGGATTTCCACATAATTTTGCTCCACTTTCATCTGCCATATATTCTCTTGCTCTTGAAATTGCCATTTGAATTAAAAATGCTGCAATTGAAGCAATTATACTAAAAATTAACACAAAAATGAAATTTGCACCACTGTCTTCATCATCACTACCAACCCCAAATATTGCTCCCCATTTCATCCAATCTGCAATCATTGCAATAGCACCAGCCATTGTTGCTGCAATTGTAGAGACCAAAATGTCTCTATGTTTAATATGAGAAATTTCATGAGCTAAAACTCCGAAAAGCTCATCTTCTGAGAGAAGATTCATAATACCTGTAGTTACTGCAACTGCTGAATGAGAAGGATTTCTTCCAGTTGCAAATGCATTTGGCATCTGAGTATCAATTATGTAAACTTTTGGCTTTGGAATATTTGCCCTTTCTGATAAAAGTGATACCATTTTATGTAAAGTTGGAGCTTCATTTTCGCTAACTTCTTTTGCTCCATACATTTTTAACACAATTTTATCACTGAACCAGTATGAAAACATATTCATCCCAAGAGCAATTAAAAATGCTATTATCATTCCACTTTTACCACCAAAAAGTTTGCCAAGCATAACAAAAATTACTGTCAAAACCGCCATCAAAAGAAATGTTTTAATTTGATTCATACATCCCTCCAATTTTAAATTTTCTCATTTTAATTATACTAATTTTTCTTAAAAAGTCAATGAAGGCAGGTTATTTTTTCAAATTAATCCAAGATAAATTTCTGCTCCTTTTTTCATTATTTGTGAATTGAAGATTATTTTACCTTCTTCTGCTTTTAAAAAAAGGAGGTCTTTTTCTATGGCTTTTCTTAAAACCTTTTTCTGTAATTCATTCTCATCTTCTTTAAATACATAGCCATTTTTTATGATTTCTTTAACTAATTTTTTAAAATACCTCTTTTCTTCTATTGTTCCAAATTCCTCTGATACTGTAAAACTTATCTTTCCTCTCATCTCCATTGCTTGTTTTTTTAAATATTCTTCTAAATTAAACCTTTCTTTGAAAATTTTTCTATTTGATAAAAGTGTTATTAAATCAAATGGACACCCTCCTAAATATTCCCAGATTAAATCTATTTCTTTATTGCTAAATCCTTCTTCTTCTAACCATTCTCTTGTAGTTTCATAATCAAAGTGGTCTATAAGAAAAAATTCACTTGTTTTAGCTAACTTTGAATTATTGTATATTTCATCTATAAATATTGATGAGCTTGTAACTATAAATACATGGGCAAGATGCGTTTCTTTTGTTAATCTTATTAAAAATTTGAAAAACTCTGTGAGCAAATATCTTTTCTCTCTATTCTCATTCATATAAATATCTCTCAACTCCTGAACTTCGTCTATTATTAAAACAGGTTGTTTCCCTTTTTCTTTCAAATTCCTCAAAACATCAAAAAATAAATCAAATGGGTCTACTTTTTTATCTTCAAGTCCCTTAAATAAATTATAACTTATCATAAAATTTATCCCTTTTTCAGGTATGCTAATTTCTCCTTTCATTCCTGATAATACAACATTAAACTTTTCTAACATTTTTGCAAGAAATGATTTATTTTCTTCTGTTACAGGTTTAAAATAGATATTTAAAAAAGAATCATAATTATGTATTGCATAACCTCTGAAGTTTACATAATTCACATAAAATTTTTTATCCTTTTGAAGATTTTCTTCAACAATGTATTCAATTAAAGTTGTTTTCCCACTTGATTTTGGACCATAGATAAATAAAATTTGACTTGCGCCGTTTTTTAATCTCTCAAGTAGGTATCTCTCTTCTTCCTCTCTGTTTACAAGTGGAAAATCGCGGAAAATAATTTTTCTCATAATCATTTTATGATTTATTCTATAAGATGCGTGAGGGGGGACTTGAACCCCCACGGGATTAACTCCCACAGGATCCTAAGTCCTGTGCGTCTGCCAATTCCGCCACTCACGCAAAAATTCGCGGCTGGCAGGATTTGAACCTGCGGCTTTCGGATTCGAAGTCCGACGCTCTATCCAGCTGAGCTACAGCCGCATTTTCATTTTAAATAATACCATTTTTTAAATTATTAGTCAATTTATCTTGATTTTTTCTTATAACTGTTAGAACTTTATGTTTTGAAAAATGTTCAATCATTTCTATGTTATTTTTTAACATAAATTCATCTGTTTCAAAAATTTCATTCAAAATAATTCCTTTTATAGGGATTTTTCTTTTTTCCAGAGCTTCTATTGATAGCAAAGTATGATTAACAGTTCCGAGATTAGTTCTTGCGACTAAAATAACCTCACAGTTAAACATTTTTATAAGGTCAATATATAGATAATTTTTAGTAATTGGGACAAAAAGTCCTCCAGCACCTTCAATAAAATAGTAATCATAAGTATTTTTTATATCATTTTCATAAAATTTTATTATTCTTTCAATTGAAATTTCAATATTATCCAATTTAGCTGAAATATAAGGAGCTAATGGCTTTTTTAAAATATAGATAGGTTTTTCTATATCACCACTTGCTAAAGCAATTTTTTTGAAATCTGGTGTAGGGTTATTTTCTACTCCAGATTCAATTGGCTTTAAAGTTCCTACTTTAAATCCTTTTTTTTTCAAATAATTACAAATTAAACAAGTTACATAAGTTTTTCCAACTTCTGTATCAGTTCCAGCAATAAAATATTTTTTCATTTTAAACCGCCAGATATCTTTCTTGAATTTCTTTATTTTCCTTTAATTCATTAATACTACCACTAAATTTTATTTTCCCTTTATCAATTACATATCCCCTATCTGAAATTTTCATAGCAAAATGAGCATTCTGCTCTGCAAGAAGAATTGTAATATGCTTTTTTAATTTTAGAATAATTTCTCCAAGATGTTCAACAATAACTGGTGCAAGACCTTCACAAGGTTCATCAAGAAGAAGTAGTTTTGGATTACAGCATAAAGCTCTTGCAATTGCAACTATTTGCTGTTCTCCACCACTTAATTCACCTGCTTTTTTATCTTTTAGTTTTTCAACAATTGGAATTTCGTTAAAAATTCTTTCAATAGTCCATGGTTCAATACCTTCTTTAGGTGGTAAAAAAGCAACTTCAAAGTTTTCTTTAACTGTAAGGTCTGGAAAAAGTCTTCTATCTTCTGGAACATAGCCAATTCCAAGTCTAACATTTTCAAATACTCTATTTTTAGTTATATTTTTACCTTCAAAGAAAATTTCACCTCTTTTAGGATGGTAATATCCCATAATACTTTTTATAGTTGTAGTTTTACCTGCACCATTTCTACCAAGTAAGCACACTATTTCATTTTTTTTAACTTCAAGACTCACTCCTTGAATAATATAGCTATCCTGAATATATACATGAATATCATTTACTTTTAACATTAAACAGAGCCCCCAAGATAGGCTTCTTTTACTTTTGAATTATTTTTTATTTCATTTGGTGTGCCTTGGGCAAGTAATCTTCCCTGATGAAGAACAAAAATATATTCAGAAACTGCAAATACCACATTCATATCATGCTCTGTTATGAAAAATGTAACATTTGAATTTTCAGATAATTCCTTAATGAGATTAACTATTCTTTCAGTTTCTTCAGGATTCATTCCAGCAGTTGGTTCATCAAGTAATATCATTTCAGGAGAGCTTGCAAATGTGATTCCAATTTCAACAAGCCTTTTGTCTCCATATGCAAGTTCTTTAACTTTTTTATTTTTTAAATCAGCTATTTTTAATTTTTCTAAAATTTCATTAGCTTGAAAGTATAAATCTTTAAATTTTTTTATGTTTTTAAAAATTGCAAAAGTATATCCTTTTTCTAAAATTAAAGGAATTAATATATTTTCTAAAACTGTAAGTTCAGGAAAAACATTGGTGATTTGAAATGACCTTACAAGTTTTAATTTTACAATTTTATGTGCAGGAAGCCCGGTAATATCTTTGCCATTAAAAAAAATTTTTCCTTTTGTGGGAGAGAATTTGCCTGATATAACGTTGTAAAAAGTTGTTTTTCCTGCACCATTTGGTCCAATTAATGCTGTTATTCCACCTTTTTTAACTTTTAAAGTTATTCCATTTAATACTTTAAATTTGCCATAAGAAAAATGAATATCTTTAACTTCTAATATAGAATTTTCGCTTTGCATAATCGTAAATTGTTCCAAGAACTCCTTTTGGAAAAAGAATTGTAATTGGAACCAGAATTGCACCTAAAAATATCATCCAGTTTTCTGTATACATTTTTATTAATTGTTCAAGAGCAAAAAATATTGCAGAACCAACAAGAGGGCCAAAAAAAATCCATGCTCCTCCAATTATTGACATTATAACAGGTTTAGCTGAAAAACTCCAGTGTAAAAATTCAGGAGTAGCCATACTGCTAAATAGACAGAATAAAAAACCACTTACTCCAGATAATGTTCCTGAGAGGGTGAAAGCAAATAATCTAATTAATGTTATATTTCCACCAGAAAAATTAAGCCTGTTTTTATTTTCTCTCATTCCTTTTAAAATTAGTCCAAATGGTGAATTAACAATTTTATGCAATAAAAATATGCCAGCAGAAACTATTATTAATGTAAAATAATACAAATTTTTAGGGTCAATTAATGAAAAATTTAAAATAGAAGGAATATTTACAAGTGGTAATCCATCAGAACCTCCTGTAACCTCTGTCCAGTTATGAGCTATTGTGTATAACATCATCCCAAATCCAAGAGTAATCATTGCAAAATAAATTTCATCCTGCTTCACAGAAAGATAACCAATAATTAAAGAGCATATAAATGTTCCAATAATTGTAAATATTAAAATTAAAGGTATTGAATTAATTCCATGTTGAATTAATAGTGCTGTTATATATGCACCTACTCCAAAAAAACCAGCATGCCCAAATGAAAGTAATCCTGAATAACCCATTAAAAGATTAAAACTCATTGCAAAAAAGCCCATAATAAGAATTTCAATTCCAATAAAAATCCAATATTCAGAAAAGATAAATGGTAAAAATATAAAAAAAATAATAAGTAAAAACATCAACTTTTTCATGTTAATTTCTTCCCAAATATTCCTGTTGGTTTAACCAATAAAACAATTGCCAGTAATAAATATGGAATTGCCATTTGAATTTCACCTATTAAATTTGTGCCAAAAGATTCAACAAGACCTAATAGAAGTGCTCCTATAAAAGCTCCTGGAAAACTTCCCATGCCACCAATTACAACTACAATGAAGCTTTCAATAATTATTTTTTCACCCATTGAAGGTGTAATGCTTTCAATAGGAGTTGCCAAAGCTCCTCCAATTCCTGCAAGCCAGCAACCAAATGCAAAAACAAGTGAAAATATTAATGGTGCATTTAATCCAATTCCTTCAGCCATTTCTCTGTCTTGTGCTACCGCCCTAATTATTTTTCCAAATTTTGTTAGATGAAAAAAGCTCCACAGAATAAAAGCAACAATTGGTCCTAAAATAATTAGAAAAATTCTATAAACTGGATATTCATGAGAAAAAATTTTAACCGAGCCTGATAATATTTCTGGTGGATTTATCACATGGTATCCTGGTCCCCAAATAAACCTTACACTATCATCAAGAATTAAAAGAATTGCAAAAGTAAGCAATAATTGAAAGATTATATCTCTTGAATAGATTTTATTTAAAAGAGTTTTTTCAATTATAAAGCCAATTATTCCAACACAAATTGGTGAAACAAAAAAGCCAATCCAGTATGAATTAGTTTTTCTAAAAATTTCAAAGCATAAATAAGCTCCAAGCATGTAAAAGGAGCCATGGGCAAAGTTTAAAATACCCATGACTCCAAAAATTGTTGTAAGTCCCACAGAAATGAGGAATAGTAACATTCCCCAGCTTAATCCATTTAATATATTAAGAACAAAACCTTCCATTTCTTATTTCATTTTGCATTCAGTTTGCTCAACTGGTCTTGTCACATCTTTTCCTTTAAAAATTTTAAATGGCTGTAAAATTGGGAAAGGATACTTATCAGTATAATGCAATCTTCCCCAGCATGCATCTGTAACAGCCTGATGGTCCTCTGGTCTTATATAAATTTTACCAACAGGAAGTTCTATAGTTAACCCTTCAAGTGCATTTACAACTTTCTCTTTATCAAAAGATTTTGCAATTTCAACTGCTTTTTTATAAACATAAACTGCTGAATATGCACCATGAGCATTATAGGATGGATAAGAATGATATTTTTTGTAAAATGCTTTTACAAATTCTTGATTTCTTTTTGATTTATTAGCTAAAAACCAGTATCTTGTGCCAACCCATATTGTTTCAGGTAATTTCTTTTTCATTTTCCCAATTGCCTCTAAAACTTCTACTGCTCCACCAAGACTCATTAATATTTTATAATTTCCATTGAAAAATCCCATATCAAGTCCCTGTTTAATAAAGTTAACTAAATTTCCACCCCATAAAGAGATAAACACTCCATCAGGTTTTTCTTCCATAATTTTTGTAATATATGGTGAGAAATCTGTTGTTTTAAATGGAGGAAATGCAACTTTATCTTTTGGGAAAAATTCAACATCTGGTTTTAACTGTTTTAAATATTTTTGAAAATATTCCCAAGATTGAAATCCAAATGCATAAGCAGGACCAATTGTTGTCCATTTTTTTGCATTCATTTTGCTTGCTAAAATTGCTGCAGCTTTAACATTTTGAGCAAGATTTACAGAAATTCTAAAAACATATCTGTTGCACTGTTTTCCAGTTATATCAGGGGTTGCAGCATGAGTTACAATTGTTGGAATTCTTAATTGTTTAATTGTTCCAACAACACTTTTTGCAACACCACTTGAATCAAATCCAATTAAAACATCAACTTTTTTCTGTAAAACAAGCTTTCTTATTGCTCTTAATGCAACAGCTGGTTTTGCACCTGAGTCCTCAAAATAAGCAACAATTTTTCTACCCATAATTCCGCCATTTTTATTAATTTCTTCAATTGCAAGTTCTGCTCCCTGTTTTGCAAATTTACCATAAACTGAAAAAGGACCTGACATAATGTAAATAAAACCAATTTTTACTGTTTTGCCTGCAAAAAGATTTGTGATAAAGAAAAAGACTACTGCAAAAGCTAATAAAAGTTTTTTACATTTCATGCTCCCCTCCTTTTAATTTTGTCAAACATTGTTTAGATTTATTAAACTAATTTTAAATCTTTGTCAATTAAAATTTATTGACAAAAATTTAAGTTATTATTATTAATTTTCTTAATGGAAGAGTTTTTAAGAAAAATTTATAATTTTTTCAAAATTGTAAAAATTAATCTTAAAAAACATAAACTTTACAAACGAAAAGAAAAATTATTTTCTGAACTTGGTTTTTTAGTCTATGAATTTTACGATATTGATAAAAATTTCATAGAAGATGATGAAGTAAAAGACATTATTCAGAAATTAAAAGATATTGAGATTGAAATAGAGGAACTTGATAATATGATTGATGAAATTAAATTTTCAAATATTGAAGGATTGGAAGAAGAAACAGAAAAAATTTCAAATGAATTATTATTAGAAGAGGGAAAAGATGAAAATGGAAAAGATAGATGAAGCGGTAAAAGTATTGAAAGATGCAAAAAAGGTTACAGTTTTGACTGGCGCAGGAATTTCTGTTGAAAGTGGGATACCAGATTTTAGAAGTGCTAATGGGTTATGGTCAAAATATGACCCTTTTGAATATGCTCATATAGATTCTTTTAGAAAGGACCCATATAAAGTATGGAAGATGCTTCTTGAAATGCATTCAATTTTACAGGGCAAAAAGCCAAATAGAGCACATTTAGCTTTAAAAGAATTAGAAGATTTAGGGAAAGAAGTTGTAATTATAACACAAAATATAGACAAACTTCATACTCTTGCTGGTAGTTCAACAGTTTATGAATACCATGGAGTATGGGATAGACTTGTATGTATTAAATGTGGAAAAACTGATAAAATTGAAAATTACAAATTAGATGAAATCCCTCATTGTGATAGGTGTAACTTCCCATATAAACCTGATGTTGTTTTTTTTGGTGAGCCTATTGACCCAGACATAATGAGAAAATCAAATGAAGCTTCTGAAAATTGTGATGTATTTATGGTAATTGGAACTTCTGCTCAAGTTTATCCTGCAGCATTTTTGCCAAACCTTGCATTTAGACAAGGAATACCAATAATTGAAGTAAATTTAGAGCCAACGCCCTTAACTTCATCTTTAAATACAATATTTCTTCAAGGACCTGCCACAAAAGTAATGGATGAGCTATTAAAGAAAATAAAGTCATGAATATTCTTATAACAAACGATGATGGAATAAATGCAGATGGGTTAATAGCGCTTAAAAAGTCGTTAGAAAAGGTTCATTCTGTTTTTATTGTCGCTCCATTAAAGGAGCAATCAGGTTCAAGTCATTCTTTAACAATGAATATGCCTTTAAGAGTTTATGAATATGGAAAGAATTATTATGCAGTTGATGGAACTCCAACAGACTGTATAATGCTTGCTATAAATAAAATTTTTGAAAAAATTCAATTTGACTTACTTATTTCAGGGATAAATTATGGTGCAAATCTTGGGGATGATATTACATATTCAGGAACTGTTGCTGGAGCAATGGAAGGATGCCTAATGGGAATTCCTTCTATTGCAATATCTCTTGATGTTAATTTCAAAAAAAGGCCAGTTTATGTTCATTATGAAACAGCAGTTTTTGTGTTAAATAAAATTATTGAAAATGGCTTGAAATTTAAAAAAGATACTTTTTTAAATATTAATGTTCCAGATTTACCAATTGAAAAAATAAAAGGAATAAAGATAACGCGTCAGGGAAAAAGAACTTATAAAGATGTGATTGTTGAAAATATAGACCCAAGAGGAGAAAAATATTTCTGGATTGCAGGAACTCCAGTTGTTTTATGCAAAGATGAGGATACTGATATTTATGCTGTGGAAAATGGATATGTTTCTATCACACCTTTAAAAATGGATTTAACAGATTATGAATTTATTAATGAATTAAATAAATTCTTGACAAATAAGGATTTTTTTAATAGTTCAGGCTAAATTTAAAGGCGCATAGCTCAGTGGGAGAGCGCTGCCTTGACGCGGCAGAGGTCGGCGGTTCAATCCCGCCTGCGCCTAATCTATTACAGGAGAAATTAGATGGTTGAAAAAGTGAAGGTTACTTTACCAGATGAGAGTGTTGTTGAAGTTGAGAAGGGAACTTCTGCATTAGAATTAGCTAATAGATTAAGTAAAAATTTATATAAAAAAGCAATTGCAGTAAAAATTAATGGCAAATTAACAGATTTATCAGACCCTATTGAAAATGACTGTAAAGTTGAATTTATAACTGAGGATGATGAGGAAGCTCTTGAAATTTTAAGACACAGCACCGCTCATGTTATGGCAGAAGCTGTAAAAGAATTATTCCCAGAAGCAAAAGTAACAATAGGTCCTGCAATTGAAAATGGTTTTTACTATGATTTTGATTATGAAAGACCATTTACTCCTGAAGATTTAAAAAAGATTGAAAAAAAGATGGCTCATCTTATTAGACAGAATAATAGATTTATAAAAAAGAAAATTTCAAGGAATGAGGCAATAGAATTTTTTAAAAAGCAAAATGAGGATTATAAAGTTGAAATAATTAATGAACTTCCTGAGGATGAGGAAATTACAATATATACACAGGGTAATTTTACTGACCTATGCAGAGGTCCTCATGTTCCTTCAACTGGTAAAATAAAAGCATTTAAATTATTAAATGTCGCAGGTGCCTACTGGCGTGGCGATGAAAAAAATAAAATGTTACAGAGAATTTATGGAACTAGTTTTTTTAGAAAAGAAGATTTAGATAGATATTTAAAATTTTTAGAAGAAGCAAAAAAAAGAGACCATAGAAGACTTGGAAAAGAGTTAGATCTTTTTAGTATAAATGAGGAGGCAGGAGCAGGATTTGTTATATGGCATCCAAAAGGTGCTATGTTAAGAATGGTTTTAGAAGATTTTGAGAAAAAAGAACATTTAAAAAGAGGTTATAAAATAGTTATTGGACCTCAAATTTTAAAATTAGATTTATGGAAAAAGTCTGGTCACTATGAGAACTATCGTGAAAATATGTATTTCACAAAAATTGATGACCAGGAATATGGAATAAAGCCTATGAATTGTCTTGCTCATATGCTAATTTACAAATCAAAATTGAGAAGTTATAGAGATTTACCAATTAGGTATTTTGAACTTGGAACTGTTTATAGGCATGAAAAATCAGGTGTGCTTCATGGACTTTTAAGGGTGAGAGGATTTACTCAGGATGATGCTCATATATTATGCAGACCTGACCAATTAATTGATGAAATCACAAATATAATTGATTTTATAAAATATATGATGGGAATTTTTGGTTTTGAATACAGAATGGAAGTAAGCACTCGTCCGGAAAAATCTATTGGAACTGATGAAGATTGGGAAAGAGCAACAAATGCTTTGTTTAAAGCACTTGAAGTTAATAATTTGCCATATAAGATAAATGAGGGAGATGGAGCTTTTTACGGACCAAAAATAGATGTTAAATTAACTGATGCAATTGGAAGAGAATGGCAATGTGCAACAATTCAGTGTGATTTTACTTTACCTGAAAGATTTGATTTAACCTACATTGGAGAGGATGGAGAAAAACATAGACCAGTTATGCTACATAGAGTTATTTTAGGTTCTCTTGAAAGATTCATAGGGATTTTAATAGAACATTATGAAGGGAAGTTTCCAGTTTGGATTGCTCCAGTTCAGGCAATTATTTTACCTGTTTCAGAAAAATTTTCTCAATATGCAAAAAAAGTATATGAAATTTTATTTGAAAATGATATAAGAGTTGAGACTGATTTCAGAAATGAAACTTTAAATTATAAAATTAGGGAAGCACAAAATCAGAAAATTCCGTATATGATAATTGTTGGCGAAAAAGAGGTGAAAGATAACACTATTTCTGTTAGAAAAAGAACAAGAGAGAATTTAGGAAATTTAACAATAGAGAGGTTTTTAGATTTAATAAAAGATGATATAAAAAATTTCAGGAGGTGGTAAAATAGGAAGATTTCACAGGCCAGGAAAATTTAAAAGAGAAATTGAACCAATTAATGAAAATATTAAAGCAAAGGAAGTAAGAGTGGTTTTAGAGACAGGAGAACAATTAGGGATTCTTTCAAGAGATGAGGCTTTGAGAATAGCAAAAGATAGAGGACTTGACCTTGTTCTTGTTGCTCCAAATGCTAATCCTCCTGTTTGTAAGATAATGGATTATGGAAAATACAAATATTTACAGAATAAAAAAGCTCAAGAGGCAAAAAAGAAACAGA
Source organism: uncultured bacterium (assembly GCA_964593895.1). Lineage (GTDB taxonomy): Bacteria > DYJV01 > DYJV01 > DYJV01 > JALVYZ01 > CAZQKL01. The sequence goes on along the minus strand of CAZQKL010000002.1, from coordinate 4,907 downwards.
AACAGATTGAAGTAAAAGAAATGAAATTGAGACCAACTACAGAGGAGCATGATTTTAACTTTAAAGTAAAAAATATGATAAAATTTTTACAAAAAGGTAATAAAGTAAGGGTAAATATTTTTTTAAGAGGAAGGGAGATACAAAATCCTCAACTTGCTTATAATATGATTGAAAAATTAAAGGAAGCATTAAAGGATTATGGAGCTTTGGAAAATGTTCCAAAATTAGAAGGTAGAGTAGTTCATGCTATATTTGGTCCAAAATCTTAAAAATAATTGGAGGAAATGAAATGCCAAAGATAAAAACTCGTTCTACTGCGAAAAAAAGATTTAAAATTAGCGGTTCTGGAAAATTTATTAGAAATAAAGCTTATAGAAGACACCTTTTATCAAAGAAAACTGCAAAGAGAAAAAGAAGATTAAAAGCTCATCCAGTTGTTGATACAACAAATGTAAAGGCATTGAAAAGATTATTACCTTATGCATAAATTTTTCTTGACACTAAATTAAAATTTCTTTAATAGCAGTGTCTCCAAAATTAATTAAAGGAGTAAAAAATGCCAAGGGTAAAAAGAGGAGTTACAGCAAGAAGAAGAAGGAAAAAGATTTTAAAACTTGCAAAAGGATTTAGAGGAGCAAAAGGGAAATTATACAGAAGCGCAATAAATGCTGTATGGAAAGCTTTAAGCTATGCTTACAGAGATAGAAAAGTTAGAAAAAGAGATTTTAGAAGATTATGGATAATTAGGATAAATGCTGCTGTTAGAAAATATGGATTAAGTTACAGTAAATTTATTCACCTTTTAAAAGAAAAGAATATTAATTTAAACAGAAAAGTTCTTGCAGATATGGCTGTTAATGACCCTGAAGGATTTGAAAAACTTGTATCAAGTGTAAAGTAAAATGGAAAAAGAGATAAAAAAATTAATTGAAAGAGCAAAGGAAGATATAAAAAAACTTGAAAAATTAAGTTTATTTAATCAGGTTAAAGCAAAATATCTTGGAAAAAAGGGAGAACTTACTCAATTATTAAAAAGAATTTCAGAGTTTCCAAAGGAAAAGAGGGCAGAGATTGGAAAAATTTTAAATGAAGCTAAAAATGAGCTTGAAAATCTTTTTAAAGAAGCATTTGAAAATTTAAAGGAAAAAGAGAAAGAATTAAAACTTAAATTAGAAAAAATTGATATTACACTCCCAGGTAGACCCTTTAATATTGGACATTTTCATCCAATCACAAAAATTTTATATGAAATAGAAGAAATTTTTAAATGTGCTGGATTTGAAATTGCTGAAGGACCTGAGATTGAGCTTGATTTTTACAATTTTGAAGCATTGAACATTCCTAAAGACCATCCTGCAAGGGATATGCAAGACACATTTTACATTTCTGAAGATGTTGTTTTAAGAACTCATACTTCTCCTGTGCAAATTAGAGTAATGGAGAAAAAAACTCCTCCAATAAAAATAATTGCTCCAGGTAAAGTTTACAGATGTGATATGGATGTAACTCATACTCCTATGTTTCATCAAGTTGAAGGACTTGTTGTGGATGAAGATGTGAGTTTTGCAGAATTAAAAGGAATTTTAAGATATTTCCTTGAAAGTATTTTTTATAAAGGAATTGGTATAAGATTTAGACCAAGCTATTTCCCATTTACTGAACCAAGTGCAGAAGTAGATATTGAATGTATTTTCTGTAAAGGGAAAGGATGTAGAATTTGTTCAGATACAGGTTGGCTTGAAATTTTAGGTTGCGGACAGGTTCATCCAGCTGTTTTCAAGGCTGTTAATATAGATACAGAAAAATATACAGGATTTGCATTTGGTTTAGGTGTTGAGAGAATAGCAATGTTGAAATATGGAATTAATGATATAAGATTATTTTTTGGTAATGATTTAAGATTTTTGGAGCAGTTTTAAATGAGAGTTACAATTAATTGGTTAAAAGAATTTGTTGATATAGATAAAGACCCATTTGAAATAGCTGAAAAATTAACTTTAGCAGGTCTTGAAGTATCATCTGTTGAAAAGCATAATGAATTTTTAAAAGATGTGGTTGTTGCTCAAATAGTTGATATTCAACCTATTGAAGGTTCTGATAAATTATCTTTATGTAAGGTATTTGATGGCACGCAGACTCTTGATATTGTTTGCGGTGCTAAAAATATGGAAAAAGGTAATAAAGTAGCTCTTGCAAAGATTGGAGCAGAACTTCCCAATAATTTTAAGATAAAAAAAGCAAAAATTAGAGGAGTTACCTCATATGGAATGCTATGTTCAGAGCAGGAACTTGGATTAGAGCAGAAATCTTCAGGAATAATGATTTTGCCAGATAATTTAAATATTGGAAATTCTATTGGAGATGAGTTAAATCTTTATGATACAATTATTGAGTTTGAGATAACTCCAAATAGAGGAGATTGTTTAAGTGTATTAGGAATAGCAAGAGAAATTTCAGCAATCTATGATAAAAGGATTAATATTACAGAAATTCAATTAAATGAAATTGATGATGATATTAATAATTACATTTCAGTTGAAATTTTAGCTCCAGAACTTTGTCCAAGATATACTGCAAGATTGGTGAAAGATGTTAAAATAGAAAAATCACCATTATGGTTGAGAAATAGATTAGTTGCTGTAGGTTTAAGACCTATAAATAACATTGTTGATATAACAAATTATTTAATGATTGAACTTGGCCAACCTATGCATGCTTTTGATTATAATTTCATAAAAGGTAAAAAAATAATAGTAAAAACAGCAAAATATAAAGAAAGATTTATTACCCTTGATGGGAAAGAACATGAATTAAATGAAAATGTTGTAATGATTTGTGATAGTGAAAGAAGTGTTGCAATTGGCGGGATAATGGGTGGATTAAATTCTGAAGTTACAGATAAAACCAAGGATGTGCTTTTAGAAGTTGCTTATTTTAATCCTAAAAATATTAGAATTTCCTCAAAAAGATTGAATATTACAACTGATGCATCCTACAGATTTGAGAGAGGAGTTGATATTGAAAATATTGAGTATGCATCAAGAAAAGCTGTATATCTTATGCAAGAATTTGCAGGTGGTAAAATAGTAAAAGGAATTTTTGATTGTTATCCTTTAAAATTTCAGCCTAAAATAGTTAATTTAAGAAAAGAAAGGCTAAACAAAATTTCTGGTTGTGAAATTGATTTTAATATAGCAAAAAAGATTCTTAATAATCTTGGATTTAAAGAAAAAGAAGATGGATATAAGATTCCATCATGGAGACATGATGTATCTATTGAAGAGGATTTAATTGAAGAAGTTTTAAGAATATATGGATATGACAAAGTTCCTGAAAAATTGCCTCATACCATTATTTCTCTTGATACTGGTTATTCTTTTAGAAAATTTTGTGAAGATGTAAAAGAATTTTTTGTTTATGCTGGTTTAAATGAAGCAATAAATTATAGTTTCACAAGTAGTGAGCTTTTAAAATTAATTACTCCTGAAATTGAACCAATAAAACTTTTAAATCCATTAACAGAAGAGTTGGAAGTTTTAAGAACAAATATATTAACAGGTTTATTAAAGAATGTTTCTGACAATTTAAAATTTAAAAATTTAAATTTAAAATTTTTTGAAATTGGGAAAATATTTTTACCTGAAAATAATGAAAGAACTGAAATTTCTGGTGTTTTTTGTGGTTTTATTTCTGAACCAGTTTGGAATATTCCACAGAGAAAAGTTGATTTTTTTGATGTAAAGGGAATATTAGAAGCTTTTTTTAAAAAATTTCGGATTGAGAATGTTTTTTTTGAATATCCAGAAAATTTAAATTTTATAGTTAAAAATAAATCTGCGGTTATTAAAATTAAGAATGAAATTGTTGGTTGGCTTGGAGAAATTCATCCAGATATTTTAGAAAAATTTGAAATTGAAAATGTTGAAGTAATTGCATTTAATTTAAATCTTGAAAAAATTTATAATTTTATAAAAATTATTCCAGAATTTTCAGAAATTTCAAAATTTCCATACATTGAAAGAGACCTTGCTTTACTTGTAGATGAAGATATAAATTCTGAAGTGATTTTAAAAGAAATTAAGAATGTTGAGGCAAAGCTTATTCAGAAAATTTTTATTTTTGATGTTTATAAAGGCAAAAATATTCCAGAAGGGAAAAAGAGTATAGCAATTAAAATAATTTTTCAAGATAAAAGTAAAACTTTAAAAGATGAAAGAGTAAACAAAATTATAGATAAAATATTGAAAGTTCTTGATGAAAAATATGGAATAAAAATTAGAAATCAATAAAGGAGGAATTTTAAATGACAAAAGCTGATATAGTTGAAAAAGTTTATGAAAAAATTGGTTTAACAAAAAAGGAATGTCAGGAACTTGTTGACAAAGTATTTGAAATTATTAAAAAAGCATTAGAAAATGGTGAAAAAGTTAAAATTTCCTCATTTGGCACATTTACTGTAAAATATAAAAAAGAGAGAAAAGGAAGAAATCCTCAAACAGGGGAGACAATTACTTTACCAGCAAGAAAAGTTTTAAGTTTTAAGCCAAGTAAAATTTTAAGAGATGAAATCAATAGAGCTAAATAAACATTTTTATTCTATTGGTGAAGCAAGCAGAATTATTGGTGTAAAGCAGAGTGTTTTAAGGTATTGGGAGAAAGAATTCAATATTTTAAAAAGAGACGGGAAATCTATTCATAGAAGATATACCCAGGAAGAAATAAAAAAATTTTTGAAAATTAAATATCTTCTTTACGAAAAAAAGATAAAGATTGCAAAAGCAAAAGAACTTTTAAATTCATCAAAAAAAGGCATATCAAAATATGAACTAATCTTTGAACTAAAAAAAATTTTGTTTATTTTAAAAGGTTGCGGGGCGTAGCGCAGCCTGGCAGCGCACCTGAATGGG
>CAZQKL010000001.1:35647-57961 GCA_964593895.1 uncultured bacterium | reverse complement strand
CCATCCAAGCACGGGAATTTTAAAATTTTCCTCCTTTGACACCCAGCGAAATTCAATTGGCATATATGCATATAAAGCGAAAATATCAAAAGCAGACTGATGGTTTGGCATAATTATATAAGCTTCATTTTTTTCAAAATTTTCCTTTTCAATATATTCCACTTCAGTGAAAGATATCTTTAATATTAACAATCCCCAAATTTTTCCTATTTTATGAAGGAATGAATCACTTACAAAAGGAGAGAGTATAAAAACAATTATTGCTAAAATAATTGTAATTATTGAAAAAAAAATCCAGAAGTAAATGCTAAAAATATATTCCATTATTTTATATCAAAAATGTTTGTATCTCCAATGTATTTTCTTATTTCATACTTTGTAACCTTAGAAATTTCCTTTACAATTCCTGAAATTTCATCAACACAAGTTTCAATTTTTTCAAGATAACCATGTATTTCAGGATCAACTATTTTTTCCTTTAAAATATCTTTTATAAAAATTAAAGTTGTTAAAGGTTGATTTAATTTGTGAGCTGTTGCTCCAGCAAGTTCTACTGCAACTTTATTTTTAATATTCATCTCTTCCAATTTTCTTGTTTTTTCCTCAAGCTTTTTTAATTTTGTAATATCATTTAAAATCATTTGAATACCTTTAACCCTATTTGAAAGCTTAAATGGAGTTAATGTAATTACAAAATATCTATTTTCTTTATTTTTAACCATTAAATTAATATCTTTTGCATTGTTTTTCAATATTTTTATTAAACCTTTTTTTAACAAAACCGTCTCTTCCTCATTTAATTTAATTATCTCAAAAATGTTTTTATCTTTAAGTGAAATTCCTTTATCTATTTCAAACATTTCATAAAATTTATCATTTGCAAAAGTAATTTTAAAATTATTTCCTAAAATTACAATTCCTTCTCCAGCACATTTTATTATCTGAATGTATGTTTCTTTTAAATCTGAATATCTTCTTTTTAATTCAAATTCTTCTTTTAACGATTTTATAAAAAATATCTTCTTTGGCTGTAAATGTTCATAACCTAAATAGATTAATTCAACAGGATGGTTGTTATGTTTTAATGTTAATGAAACTTTAACAAAATCTGTTTTATCAGTAATAATTTTATCTGGAAAAAATCTTTCTAAAAATTTATTAAAAGTTACCTCATTTTCAAGAATTTTTGTATCAATCTCAAGAATTTTTAAAGCTTCAAGATTTGTTAAAGCAATTTTATTATTTTCAAAAATAATAATTCCAATCGGCATGTAATTAAAAACTGTGCTTAAAAGTGATGTTACTTTTTCTAAATTTTTTAAAACTTTATCGTTTTCAGCTATTATTTCTGAAATTTTATTATTAATTTTTGAATAAAATAATGAAATTTCTGAGTAATATTTTTCATCAAACTTTAAATTAAATAACTTAAAAACTGTTTTAACTTCATCAATTATTTCTTTTATGAATAAACTAAATTCTTCAACACTTAACTTTTCATCAAAATATTCATTAAACTCTTCCAAAATTTTCTCTATCTTTTCACCATTTAAACATAAAAAGTTTGCAATTTTATTTGAAATATAAATAATTTTGATAATCTTATCTGGTTCTATTTCTTTTTTGCTAAGTAAAAATTCTGAATAGTTCTTAACATTTTCAACTATCTTTTCATCAATATTCCAATTATTTTTAGCCTTTTCCAGATATTTCTCTATAAATTTTTTATAGGTTTTTTTTGAATATAATGATTTTTGCAAGGTTATATCTTCTGAAAAAAGGTAAATTACAATAATTACTGGAATAATTTGAATTAGAAGTGATAAAAATATTTCATCTTCATCTATGTTAAATTTTTTTGCAAGTCTTTTACCAATCGTTATGCAATAGACAAAAATTTCCCATATTTTATATTCATTCGTGAATTTTGTTATAATTTTATCAATAATAAAAGTTGTTAAAGCAAGATTTCTTACTGTTTTTCTTCCAAGAAGTCCAATTGCTTGTGATAATGAATTTATTTTATTTTTAAATCCATATAAAGGTGAATTAACTATTTTTAATATCTTTAAAGATAACGCAGGAGATTTTTCAATATATTTTGCAAATTCAACATTATTAACATTTTCATCTAAACTCAATTCAATAATTTTATAAGCAACATGTGGTAACTCAGGAATATCTTCAATTTCTTTAATTAATCTTTTTAATCTTTTCATACCTCAAATCTTCAATATTTTTTATTTTGTTCAATTCCATTATTTTTTTTAAATTTTTAACTAACTTAACCAAAATATTTGGTTTTACTAAATTCATTGTGCCAATCTGAACCGCCTTTGCCCCAGCTTTTATAAATTCAATTACATCTTCAATTTTCTCAATTCCTCCACATCCAATTATTGGAATGCTTAAATTATCGCTTAATTCTTTCACAATCCTTAAAGCAACAGGTTTTAACAATTTTCCTGAAATACTTCCTCTAAATATTTTATTTTCAAAAATGTCTATTCTTATGCCTCTAATTGTGTTTATAGCGGTTATTGCATCAGCTCCTGCTTCTTCAATAAGTTTACCTGCTTTTATTATATCGGAAATAACTGGAGAAATCTTTACAATTAAAAATTTATCGTAAACCTTACGAATTTCTTTTATAAGTTTAAAAATCTCATCAGGATTTGTCCCAAATTCAAGTCCTCCTTTTTCAACATTTGGACATGAAATATTCACTTCAATTGCTGAAACTTCCTTTAATTCATTCAATTTTTCACATACTTCAATATATTCATTAAAATAATTTCCAAAGCAATTTACAATAATTGGAGTTGAGAATTTTGTTAGTTTAGGTAAAATATTTTTTTTAAACTCAAAAAAACCTATATTTTCAAGCCCAATGTAATTCATTAAATAATTATCCCCTTCAAAAATTCTTGGTGGTGGATTTCCAACTTTTGGATTTATAGAAATTCCCTTTGTAACAATTGCTCCAATTTTGTTTAAATCAATAAAATCTTTAAATTCAATTCCATATCCAAATGTTCCACTTGCAGGCATAATAGGATTTTTCAGGTTCAATTTACCTAATTTTATTGATAAATCACACATTGAAAGGCTCCTATAAAATGATGTGTTTTAAATTAAAGAGAGGACCTTCTTTACAAATTCTTTTATAACCATGAATTGTTTTAACAACACAACTTAAACAAACACCAAATCCACACCCCATATTCTCTTCTAAAAAAACAAATGTGTCAAATTGATTGTAGCGAATTAAACTTTTATACATTTCTTTTGGACCACATGCAATTATAGAAAGATTTTTACTATTTCTAAAATATTTTAAATGGTCTGTTGGATAACCTTTAGAACCTTTAGAACCATCTTCAGTATAGATTATTAAGTCTTTAAAATTATTACCGTAAAATGCATAGTGTAGCTCATTTTTAGAAGGTGCTCCATAAATTAAGTATATTGAATTCATATATTTTTTAAACTCTTTGTATAAAAAAATTAATGGAGCAACTCCAATTCCTCCACCAATCAAAACTATTGTATCATATTTTTCTATCCATTTTTTAACATCCACTCCTATTCCGCAAGGACCAATAATTCTTAGAATTTTATTACTATTTAAATTTCCAAGAAATTTTGTGAATTTTCCTTTTATCTTAATTCTAAATATTGCTTCATTATCTATAAAATCTGAAATGCTAAAGGGTCTATTCAATAAACATGGAGCATCATCTGAGCCTATCATAAAAAATTGTCCAGGTTTCACCTCGTAATTCCAATGAAACTTTAAAAGAAGCAAATCTTTAAATTTTTTTAATTCATATTTTCTTATTTCTTTATACTTCATTTTATTGATTTTTCCATAACTATTGCGTCTTTGAAATTTGAATAATATTTTTTTCTAATATAAATTTCCTGAAATCCAAATTTTTTATACAAATTTTGGGCAATTATGTTATCTTCCCTAACCTCAAGAAAAATCTTATCTGCTCTGAAAAAATTTGCAACTTTTATTAAAAATTCTAAAAATAATTTACCATAACCTTTTCCTCTAAAATTTTTATGAATTGTGATATTATTTAATTCAATTCCATCTGGAACTACCCAAAAATTTATAAATCCAATTATTTCATTATGTAACCATAAAACAAAATTGTATGAAAAATGATTTTTAAATTCTTCAATAAAAATTTCTCTTGACCATTCTTCAATCAATTCAAGCACATCATCTATATCCTCAAATCTCATTGGTCTAATTATTGGATTATTCTCTTGCACATTCAACTTCACTACCTTTAATCTTTTCAACTGCATGAGGTATTGCCCCCTTTATTGCATTAAAACACTCCTCAACAGCTTTTGGACTTCCAGGAAGATTTATTATTAATGTTTCTCCTCTAACACCAGCAGTAGCTCTTGATAAAATTGCAGTTGGGGTTTTCTTTAAACTCTCCACTCTCATAAGCTCTCCAAAACCTGGAATTTCCTTTTCAATAACAACCTTAGTAGCATCTGGAGTAACATCCCTTGGACTAACTCCAGTTCCACCTGTTGTAAAAATTATATCAACTTTATCTTTTTCGCAAAATCTTAAAAGCTGTTGAATTATTAATTCTTTTTCATCTGGAATAACCTCATAAAATTCAACTTTTCCAATTTCTTTCTCTATTAAATTTATTAAAATTTTCCCACTTCTATCTTCCCTTTCTCCTTTTGAACCTTTATCACTTAATGTTATCACTGCACACCTTATTTCTCTTTTAACCATATTTTATCCCCCTTTTTTAGCTTAATTCCTGTATCAAAAATTACTTTATCATCAATTTTAATTACATTTATCTCCTTTTCTCCATTAAGTATTAAAATATCACCATTTTCAAGATGCTCTGGTAAAATCCCTGCAATTCTTATATTTTTATCATCAAATATATTTTTATTTCCCACTTCTCCAACTATACCTCTTATTTTTTCTGAAAATCTAAACACTCCACTTTTCCCACCTGTTTTTTTTATCAAATATGTTTCTCCAATATAGATTTTTTTATCCACTCCTTTACACATATCATAAATTGTTAAACAAGCAACACTAACAGCAGTTAAAGCTTCCATCTCCACCCCTGTGGGAGCATTAATTTTTGCATTTGAAAAAACAAAAACCTTCCCCATCTCTGGAAAAAGCTGAAATTTAATATCAATAAAAGTTAGATTTAATGGATGGCACAAAGGTATTAATTCTCCAACTTTTTTTGCTGATAATATTCCAGCAATTTTTGCAGTATTTAAGACATCGCCTTTTTTTATATTATTTTCTATAATCAAATTAACAATCTTTTCCCCAAGATAAATCCAACCTCCAGCAAAAGCGGTTCTAAAAGTTTCTTTTTTTTCTGAAATGTCAACCATTTTTGCTTTTCCATTTAAATCAACATGTGTAAGCATTTTATCCTCCAATCCAGTTCATTTCGTGTTGGCATTTTTTAAATTTTATCTTCTGAATATCAACTTCATGGCTTTTAGGTTTATTTTGAAGGATATCTTTTACTCTTTTTATTAACCTTTGTTTGTCTCTGTTTTTTATTTCATCTTTAATTGAATAAAGTTCTTTGGAAAATAAACATGTCTTAATTGACCCATTTGAAATTAATCTAATTCTATTACAGGTTCCACAAAAATGCTCTGATAAAGGAGAAATAAAGCCAACTTCACCTTGATAATTTTTAATTTTATAAATTTTTGCAGGACCAGATAAAAATTCTTTTTGATTTTTTGCTTCTAATTTAAATTTTTTTGAAATTATCTCAAAAATTTCCTTATTTGAAATAAATTTATCCTTCCCAAATTCCCCAAATGGCATAAATTCAATAAATCTCACCTGCAAATCGTATTCAATTGCAAATTTTACAAAATCAATTATCTCATCATTATTAAACCCTTTAATAGCAACTATATTTATTTTTATTGGATAAAATCCCACATCCTTTGCTTTTTTTATACCTTTTACAACATTATTAAAAAAATCTCTTCTTGTTATATATTTAAATTTTTCTCTATTTAAAGTATCAAGACTTATATTTAATCTATTTACCCCTGCTTTCTTTAATTTTTCCGCATAATCTTCAAGTAATACGCCATTTGTTGTTAAAGTTAATTCTTTCAAATTTTTCTTATTAATATTTTCAAGAAGAGTTAATATTCCTCTTTTTATTAAAGGCTCCCCACCTGTAATTCTAACTTTTTCAATTCCATTTTCAGCCAAAGTGTTTATTGTAAAAATAAAATCTTCAATTGTTAAAATCTCCTTTTTTGGAAGCAATTTTACCCCTTGCTCATCCATACAGTATCTACATCTTAAATTACATCTATCAGTTACAGAAACTCTTAGATAATTAATTCTCCTATTAAATCTATCAATCATCATTGCAAATCTCTATAGCTTTTTTTAAATCAAGTGTTTTTTCATAAATTGCTCTTCCAGTAATCACTCCATAAACATTATTTTCTTTAAGTTTTTTAATATCTTCAATATCTTTTACTCCTCCAGAAGCAATTATTGGAATTTTTACTTTTTTCTGTAAATTAACTGTAGCTTCAACATTAATTCCTGTTTGCATCCCATCTCTTGAAATATCTGTATAAATAATTTCCCTTATCCCAATATCTTCTAATCTCTTTGCAAGCTCAAATACATTTACTGATGTAACAGTTTTCCATCCATTAATTGCCACTTTTCCATTAATAGCATCTACACCTGCTATAATTCTATTAGGAAATATTTTACAAGCTTCCTTTACAAATTGAAAATCTTTGACAATTGCAGTTCCAACAATTACATAGCTAATTCCTAAACTTAAATAAAATTCAATTGTTTTTAAATCTCTAATTCCTCCTCCAAGTTCAATTATTAAATTTTTATTTTTTAAAATCTCTTTAATTGCCTCCACATTTTCAGGTTTACCTTTAAATGCACCATTTAAATCAACAACATGAATTCTTTTTAATCCCAATGAATAAAAATATTCTGCAACTTTAAATGGTTTATTAGAATAGATGGTGCTATCTTCTAATTTTCCCTGTTTAAGCCTTACACATTTCCCATCTTTTAAATCAATTGCAGGAATTAATAACATGATTTTTGTTTATCAAATTTTGAAAAAATATAAAACCAAAAAATATAAAAGTTTTACATTTTCCTTAAATATTTTAAAAAAATTAAATTTTTCTGGAATACTTTTTCTATAAATTTTAAATTTTTTGCCAAGAATAAAGTTAAAAATTAAAAAAGCTCTTGGCATATGGATAGCAGAAGTTACTAATAAAATTCTATGAATTTTTAATTTTTCTAAAATTTCTTTCACCTGAATTGCATTTTCAATTGTATTTTTTGATGAATTTTCAATTATAATATGTGAAAAATTTTGGAGACCTAAAATTCTTTTTAAATAAGATCTTTTAAAATTTGGATTTGCACCACTTATAATGAGAAAAATATTTTTATTTTGTAAAAAAATTTTTCTTGCAAATGGAATTCTTCCTTTCTCTCCAGCTAAAACAACAATTGCTTCAATTTTATTGAAAAACCTTTTATCCCCAAATAAGCCGAATTTGTAATAAAGAGAAAAATAAATTAACAGTAAGATAAAAAAAATCAAAAATTTGATTTTTTTCATGTTTGTAGTATAACAAAAAATTGACTTGATTTGAAGTTTACGATATGATAATGCGGTTAAGCTAAATTTTAAGGAGGAAAAGGCAAATGGCAAAAAGATGTGAAATTTGTGGTAAAAGACCAATTTATGGTCACAATGTAAGACACGCAAATAATAAAACAAAGAGAAGATGGTTACCAAATTTACAGAAAGTTAGAGCTTTAATTGATGGTAAACCCAAAAAAATTAGAGTTTGCACAAGTTGCATTAAAAAAGGAAGAATTTTAAAAGCGGTAAAATAGATATCCATGGATAAAGCAATTCTAATGCTTTCAGATGGTAAATATTTTGAAGGTTATTCATTTGGATTTAAAGGTGAAGCAGAAGGAGAAGTTGTTTTTAATACAAGTATGACAGGCTATCAGGAAATTATTACAGACCCTTCCTACTGTGGACAAATTGTTACAATGACATATACTCAAATTGGAAATTATGGTGTAAATGATGAAGATGTTGAGTCAAATAAAATTTATGTAGAAGGATTTGTTGTAAAAGAATATATTGATTTTCCAAGTAACTGGAGAAGTAGAAAAACTTTACATGAATATTTAGAAGAGCAGAGAATAGTTGGGATATATGGTATTGATACAAGGGCTTTAGTCCGACACATAAGAGACAAAGGAGCTCAACCAGGTATAATTTCTGCAATAAATCTTGATATTAATTATTTAAAAGAAAAAGCAAAAAATCTTAAACCAATGTCTGGTCAAAATCTTGTAGACAATGTTTCTTGCCAAAAACCATATTTCTGGAATGAAGGTGATTGGGATTTGGAAAAAGGTTACAAGAGAAAAGAACCAAATGAATATTTTATTGTTGCTTACGATTTTGGCATAAAAAGAAATATTTTAAGAATGTTCACTGAAAGAAATGTAAAAGTAAAAGTAGTTCCTGCAAAAACCTCATGGAAAGATGTTCTTGAAATGAATCCTGATGGAATATTTTTATCAAATGGTCCTGGAGACCCATCTGCAGTAGATTATGCAATTGAAAATGTAAAAAATTTAATTGGTAAAAAACCAATTTTTGGAATATGTCTTGGACATCAAATTCTTGGGCTTGCTCTTGGTTGTAAAACATATAAGTTAAAATTTGGACATCATGGAGGAAATCAGCCTATAAAAAACATTGAAACAGGCAGAGTTCATATTGCAGCAGAAAATCATGGTTTTGCAATTGATAGAGGAACTCTACCTTCATTTGTAAAAGAAACTCATGTTAATTTAAATGACAATACCCTTGAAGGGATTGAATCAATTGAAAAAAAACTTATGAGTGTTCAATTCCATCCAGAGAGCTCACCTGGACCTCATGATTCAAGATATCTATTTGATAAATTTATAGAACTTTTAAAAATGGAGAAATATAAATGAACATTTCTGTAATAGGTTCAGGTTATGTAGGACTTGTTACTGGTGCTTGCTTTGCTGACCTTGGAAATAATGTAATATGTGTTGACAATGATACAGAAAAAGTTAAAAAATTAAAAAATTTAACAATTCCTTTTTACGAGCCAGGGCTTGAAAATCTTGTTAAAGTAAATGTTAGAGAAGGAAGGCTTAAATTTACAGAAAGCATTGAAGAAGGAGTTAAAAATAGTGAGGTTATATTTATTGCAGTAGGAACTCCTCCAAAAGAGGATGGAAGTGCTGATTTAACTTCTATAGAAAGAGTTGGAAGAGAAATAGGAAAAAATTTAAATGGTTATAAATTGATTGTTGAAAAAAGCACAGTTCCAGTGCGAACAGGAGAATGGTTAAGAAGTATAATAGAGAAATACAATATAAACAATTCTGAATTTGATGTTGCTTCAAATCCAGAATTTTTAAGAGAAGGAACTGCAATTAGCGATTTTATGAATCCAGATAGAATTGTAATTGGTGTTGAAAATGAAAGAGCAGGTCAAATTTTGGTTAAACTTTATGAACCCTTGAATGCACCGATACTTATAACAGATATAAAAAGTGCTGAAATTATAAAGCATGCTTCAAATGCTTTTTTATCAATGAAAATTTCTTTTATAAATGCTGTTGCAAATATATGTGAACTTGCTGGAGCAGATATTAAAAAAGTTGCCAAAGGCATTGGACTTGATAAAAGAATTGGGGAAGCTTTCCTGAATGCTGGGATTGGATACGGAGGATTTTGCTTCCCAAAAGACCTTGATGCTTTTATAGCAATTTCAAAAGAACTTGGATATGAATTTAAGTTACTTGAAGAAGTTAGAAATATTAATAATTACCAAAAATTAAAACCTGTTAGAAGATTAAAAGAAGTTTTTGGAAATTTAAATGATAAAATAATTGCAATTCTTGGATTATCATTTAAACCAAAAACAGATGATATGAGACTTGCACCATCAATTGATATAATTAATTCTCTCTATAAAGAAAGAGCAAAAATAAAAGCTTATGACCCAGTTGCAATGGAGAATGCCAAAAAAATTTTTAAAGATTTAACCATTGAATTTGCAAAAGATAAATATATTGCTATTGAAAATTCTGATGCAATTGTAATTGTTACTGAATGGGATGAATTTAAATATATGGATCTATTAAAAGTAAAAGAAATTATGAAAGGTAATGTAATTATTGATGGCAGGAACATTTTTGATAGGAAAAAAATTGAAAAATTTGGTTTTATTTATTACGGAATTGGTAGATAAAAGGGGGAAGTAATGAAATTTAAAATAGGATTAATTTTTCTTTTAGTAATTATTGTTATTGTGGCAATTTTTGTGTTTCAAAATTCTGTTGAAGTTCCAATTGTTCTTTATCCAGGAAATACTTTGCATTTCCCATTATCAATAGTTGTAATTTCATCAATAATTCTGGGAATAATTTTAATGTTTCTGTTTTTTATTGGAATTGAAATGAAATTGAGGATGCAAAATAGAAAGGTAAAAAAAGAACTTGACAAAAAAGAAAAGTCTATAGAATTATTAAAAAAAGGTTTTTTAAATTTTATTAAAGGCAACATTAAAGATGCTAAAAAAGAGCTTTTAAATTCATATAAAATTGACGAAAAAAATATATCACCATTAATAATTTTAAAAGAAATTGATTTGGATGCAATTGATAAATTCCCTTCTGAAATTAGAAAATACTTGATTATTGATTATTTCTATAAAAAAGGTCAATTTGAAAATATTGCAGACATTGGAGATGAATTAATTAATGACAATAATTTTAAAAATGTTGAATTATTAGAAATAATTAAAAAAAGTTATTTAAAATTGAAAAATTTTGATAAAGCAGTTGAGGTTCAAAATAAAATTAGTAAAATAATAAAAAATGGAAAAGATGAGCTCATAAAATTGAATTTTCTTAAAGCAAAAAATTCTAAAAATATAGATGAATTAAAAAATTTTATTAAAAAAAATCCAAAGGTAATTCCTGCTTACATTGAAAAATTTAATATAACAAATGAAGTTGATTCATTAATTGAAGGTTATAAAAAAACTTTAAATAATATTTTCTTATATCTAATAGCTAAAAATTTTAATTTAGAGGAAGCAGAAAACTATCTTCAAAAATGTGGTAAAGATGAAAATGTTAAAATTTTTCTCGCCATAACCTATGCAAAAAATAATAAAACTGATGAAGCATTAAATTTATTAAACACAATAAATAATAATAGCACTGTTAAAATATTAAAATGCTTTATTGAAAAAAATAATTTAAATTTTGAAAATTTATATGATATTTATTGTGAAAATTGCAAAAAATCTTCCAAAGAAATTTTTGATATTTGTAATAATTGTAATGCATTTAATACTGTAAACTTTAAATGGAAAGTTTAAAATTTATTTTATTTCTTATACCTTTTCTTACTATCCTTTCTTGTAAAAATGATATGAGAAAAGTCCGTTTTGCTGGAAAAGTAAAAAAATTAAAAACTCCTGTTATTGTCAAAGTAAATAATATTCCCATAACAGTTGAAGATTATATTAGAGAAAAAAATAAGCTTCCAGAGAATTTAAAAAAATTATTAAAAAAGCCTGAAAAGAAATTGCAATTTATTCAGAATTTAATTGATAAACAATTACTTTATGAAGAAAGTAAAAAATTAAAACTTGATGAAGACCCAGAAGTTATAAAAAAACTTCAAAACATAAAAAAAGAACTTATGATTGATGCTTTACTTAAGAAAGTTATGCAATTAAATGTGAAAATTACAAAAAAAGAGGTAAAAAAATATTACAATTTGCATAAAGATGAATATCCCCAACCTTTTATTGAAGTTAAAGAAGAAATCTACAATAAGTTAAAAAGGGAAAAAGAGAGAGAATTTTTCCAAAAGTATATAAAAAAGTTAAGAAAAAATGCAAAAATAGAAATAAATTTTAAAGAAATCAAAAACCTCAACTAAAAAACTAAAGCTGAAAATATATATATTTCTGTATCAGGCTCTTTCCAACAACCTGGATTTAAACCAGCTTTTAAGCATGTTTGGTCAAGAAATGTATATCTATCCCAATTATATTCTGTTGCAACCTGAGGTAAAAGTAATCCTGAGTAAAATCCTTTTCTTATATAAATTCCATGCTTTCCAACAACAATTTCATCTGGATTTTTTATCCTTTTTAAAGGAGATAATACACTTATTTCTATATCAATATCTTTAAGCTCTTCCTTTTGTAAAGGTCTAAATCTTGGGTCTTCAAAAGCTGCAGCTATTGCCATATTTTTAACTGTTTCATGCAAAGGTTCAATTCCAATAATATTTCCAATACAACCTCTTAGCTCTCCATATTTATGCAAAGTAACAAATGCCCCTCTCTTTTGGGCAAGATTAGGTGTGATTTCATATTCAAGAGAAAAAGGTCTTCTTTCAAGTTTTGATTTTATTGCTTCAAAGGCAATCTTATGCAAAGTATCTTTTTCATATTCATCAAGAGTGAAATCCTCAGAATTTGTAAAAATAACACATGAAACATATCCAACAACTTGAGATTTATCACCAGAAACATCCCCAGAATCAGCATATTTTAAAACTTCACAGTTATTCCATCCTCTTAATTTAGCTATTGCCATTCCAATTATTAATGGTCCAAAACCACATGCCTCTGCTTTTCCTTGAGCAATGTCATTATAAAATTTTTCAATATCAAGATTTTTAATATCTTCAATTGCTACTCTATCAAGTTCTTGAGCTTTTAGTGAATTATAATAATGTGATAAATCTGTGCTTAAAACAATTAAATCATTTTCTCCTATAAAATCATTTACTATTTTCGCAACTTCTAATAATTCTTTTATGTTATGAGTTCCAACAAGAGAAGGAACTAATTTAAAATCATTTTTAATTACAACCTGTAAAAAAGGTAATTGAACTTCAAGAGAATGTTCATAAATATGAGCATCATAATGAAAATTTATTAAATCTGAACTTTCAATTAATTTTTTGACTATATCTCTATTTATTTTTACAATTCCTAAAGGAGTTTTATATCCTTCACCATCATAAACAGAAATTCCTGAAAATTGAGCTCTATGAGAAGGAGCAAAAATAAAAACATTTTCATAGGAATTTCCTTCAATTGCTTTATATCCGTATGCAGCAACAGGTCCTGAATAGATGTATCCAGCATGAGGAGAAATTATCATTTTTATATTATCAATTTTTTTAACAGAAGCTTGAGTAAGATAACTTTTTATCTCAGATAACAGAGCTGATTTACTTGCAGGATAAAACATTCCTGCAACAGCAGGTTCTCTAATCATTTTTCTCCTCCTTTTTCTTCTACAATAACAATAGTTTTTATTTTAAAAAAATGCAACAATTTTTTCAAATCTTGACATAAAAAGTTGGTAATGTTACAAATTTTAATAAAATAAGCCGAAGTGGCGGAACTGGCAGACGCGCCAGACTCAGGCTCTGGTGGGGTTAATCCCGTGGGGGTTCAAATCCCCCCTTCGGCAAAGGTTATAAATATGTTTAAATTAAAATCTAATTTTACACCAAAAGGTGACCAGCCTGAGGCTATAAGAAAACTTGTTGAAGGAATAAAAAAAGGAAAAAAGTATCAAACTTTACTTGGAGTAACTGGTTCTGGAAAAACTTTCACTATTGCAAATGTAATTGAAAAAGTTCAAAAACCAACTCTTGTTATTACTCATAACAAAACATTAGCAGCTCAACTCTATGAAGAATTTCGTGAATTTTTTCCTGATAACGCTGTTGAATATTTTGTTAGCTATTATGATTATTATCAACCTGAAGCATACCTTCCTGAACAGGATATTTATATTGAAAAAGATTCATCAATTAATGAAACTATCGACAAATTAAGACATAGAGCTACTTACTCTCTATTAGAAAGAAATGATGTAATAATTGTTGCAAGTGTTTCCTGTATTTATGGACTTGGTTCACCTGAAGCTTATCATAATATGATTCTTTATTTGGAAACAGATACGGAATTTTCTCGTGATAAAGCAATAGAAAAGCTTGTTGAAATTCATTATGAAAGAAATGATATTGATTTCCACCGTGGAACATTTAGAGTAAAAGGAGATATTCTTGAAATTTTTCCCGCCCACGAAGAAGAAAATGGAATTAGAATATGTTTCTTTGGTGATTATGTTGAAGCAATTTATGAATTTGATGTATTAACTGGAAAAATCATTAGAGAACTTCCCAAAATAACAATTTATCCTGCAACACACTACATTGCACCTGAAGAAAAATTAAAATGGGCTATAAAAGAAATTAGAAAAGAACTTGAAGAAAGAGTAAAATATTTCTTATCAAAAAATAAAATTCTTGAAGCCCAAAGACTTCAACAAAGGACCAATTATGACTTGGAATTTCTTGAAGAACTTGGGTATTGCAAAGGAATTGAAAATTATTCAAGATACTTAACTGGAAGAGCTCCTGGAGAACCTCCTCCAACATTACTTGATTATTTCCCAAAAGATTTCTTAATTGTAATTGATGAAAGTCATGTTACAATCCCTCAATTAAAAGGAATGTATAGAGGAGACCGCTCAAGAAAGGAAACTCTTGTAGAATATGGATTTAGATTGCCTTCTGCTCTTGATAATAGGCCATTAAAATTTGAAGAATTTGAAAAACATATTAACCAAATTATTTTTGTTTCTGCAACTCCCGGTCCTTACGAACTTGAAAAATGTAAAGGAGAGGTTGTTGAACAAATTATTAGACCAACAGGTCTTGTTGACCCGGAAGTGGTAGTTAAACCTGCAAAAAATCAGGTTCAAGATTTAGTTAATGAGATAAAAAAAGTTATAAAAAGAAATGAAAGAGTTCTTGTTACAACATTAACAAAAAGGATGGCTGAAAATCTCACAGATTATTTAAAGGAATTGAATTTTAAAGCGGTATATCTTCATTCAGAAATTGATACACTTGAAAGAATTGATATAATAAGACAATTAAGACTTGGGACATATGATATTTTAGTTGGAATAAATCTATTAAGAGAAGGACTTGATTTGCCTGAAGTATCACTTGTTGCAATTTTAGATGCTGATAAAGAAGGGTTTTTAAGAAGCGAAACTGCATTAATACAAACAATAGGTAGAGCTGCAAGAAATATTCATGGAAGAGCAATTCTCTATGCAGATTTTATCACAAAATCTATTGAAAAAGCTGTTAAAGAAACTGAAAGAAGACGAAAGAAACAGATTGAATATAATAAAAAACACAATATTACCCCTGAAACAATTAAGAAAAAGATAAGAGATGATATGCATATTCTCTATATGACAGATTATTTTACAATTCCAAAATTGGAAGAACCTCAAGAAGAATTTAAAACAATTCAGAAAGATAAGATACCTCAATTATTAAAAAAACTTGAAAAACAAATGAAGGAATTTGCAAAAAAACTTGAATTTGAAAAAGCTGCCGAAATTAGAGATAAAATTATTCTTTTAAGAAGCATGTTATAACTGAATGCAATTACAATAAAATATTGTTTGACAAATACATTAAAATATGTTAACATTTGAATAATTGAATAGAAGTTCAATTTAAAACAAAAGGAGGTCCTTATGAAAAAATATTTATCTATATTTTCTATAATCTTAGCAATTTTAATAACATTTACTTTTTCTTACGCAAGTTTTCCTCCAGATTATAATCTTAATACAAAAAATGTAAGAATTGTTTTAGACCCAGCAAATTCTTTACTTAAATTACCTATCCCATTACCAAATGATTTAAACACTTTAATATTAAATCCAAAAACAAAAGATATATATTTAAAAGTTGAACCTCAAGATACTCCAGCATTTCAATTATTAAAAACCGCAGTAAATAATTTACATATTAAAGGATTAAGCCCAAATCTTGAAATTGCTATCCCAATAAATGTTAATAAAAAATTAAACTTAATTTCTCTTTACAAAAGCATTGCTATAATTCCAATTTTTAAAAATATATCAAAAAAACCTATCCCAGTATATCCACCACAAATTCTTGCTGGAATTAAAAATCTTGTTATAACTCAAGATGGAAATACGATAAAAATTTCATTTAAAAAGCCTTTAATTCCAGATGCAAAATATGTTGTTGTTATTAAAAAAGGAGTTTTAACAGAGGATGGTGATTTTGTAGGGCATGACCCTGCAATGGAATTTTTAATGAGAACTCAATACAAATCTTTATTGAATGCCTTAAAGCTAACCCCAAATGAACTATTAGGTATAATAACATTTTCAACCGCTTCAAAAACTTTAAAACTAAGTGCTTTTTCAAAATTATTAAAAGGAGTTCCATATTCCACTGATGATACATTAGATTACAATAACGTAAATTCTGAATTATCAACAATCCTATCTGCAACAAAAGTTCTCCCAACAATGGCTACACCTAATAATATTTTAAAACTTTATGGAATTAATTATTTCAAAACAAGCTTTATAAGTTATAATATAACAACACTTTCTTCAAAGCCCAATCCAGTAAAAGTTCCAACAATTATTATTCCAAATGGAGTAACCAATAAGGTGATTATATTTCAACATGGGTTGGGAGAAAAGAAAGAACATGCATTTGCATTAGCAAAAAAGTTTCTTCCCGCAGGATATCCAATTATTGCAATGGATTTACCTGGTCATGGGGAAAGAGCTATAAAAGATTGCAACGGAGATGGGAAATTAGAATCTGGAGAATGTTTTTTTACAACAAATCTTGTAGAAGATAGGATTAATCTCTATCAATCTGTTTTTGATTTAACAATGCTTTTAAAAAATTTAAAAGAGGGTAAATTTGATTTAAACGGTGATGGAACTCCAGATAAAGTTCAAAAAATTTATTTTATTGGAATTTCTCTTGGTTCTATAACTGGTTCAATGTTTGCAACATATAATTCTGAAAGTTTAGAAAAAATTGCATTAAGTGTTGGAGGAGCAGATTTAGGAACACTTCTTGATGGAACAAAAATTCCTTCTCTTGTATCCGCAATAAACTCTTTGGGATTAGAAAAAGGGAGTGCTGAATATTATGTATTTTTAGGTTTGTTACATCTTGTTCTTGACCCTGCAGACCCCTTGTACAATGTAAATGATAAGATAAAAAATAAAACAATAGTCCAAACAGCATTTGGAGATATAATTGTTCCAAATACTTCTGAGGCTATTTTAGCTGGAAAAATTGGCTTTTATGTGCCTAAAGTTATTACAGACTTTGAAAACAATCCATATATAAAAAATCCTTCTCCAGGTTGGTATCAATTTGGAGGGATTGTCAATGGTATCCCAATGTTAATCCCTCATGTATTTTTACTTGCTCCAGAAACTGAAAAATATAAACTTCTTGACCCAAATATTGAATTTGACCAAAATTTTGTAAATAAAGCTCATGATGCAGCTCTTGACCAAATTTTAAACTTTTTTAATGAAAAATAATTTAGGAGGAGATAAAATATGGATTTATTAAAAAAATCATTAATTTCAATTATTATAATTTTATTTTCATCTTCCCTTTTTGGTGCAGGTTTTCATGTGAATGTTGAACAAGGGATGAAAGCAATGAGTTTAGGTGGAGCTTTTGTTGGACTTGCAGATGACCCTACTGCAATTTATTATAATCCTGCAGGATTAACTCAACTTAAGAAAAAAGTTTATATTTCAGGTAGTTATGTTTTTGGGCTATTTCATCCTACCTTACACAACCCAAGAATCTATGATAAATATGGAATTTTGAGGCTTTCTCAAGATACAAAATCTCAAGATACAAGATGGGCTCAAATTCCAAGTTTCTACGTTACTTACAAAATTTCAGATAGATTTACTTTTGGACTTGGATTTTTTGCACCATTTGGAACTGCAACTGATTGGACTCATACATGGATTGGAAGGTATTTTGCAGATAAAACTGATCTTAGAACATATGATATAAATCCAACTCTTGCAATAAAACTAAATAATAAATTTTCAATTGGACTTGGCATTAATTATGTTTATTCCCATGTTGAAATAAAAAAATCTTTCAGCTATCCCTTTTTAGCATTTAATCCTCTTGTGCAAAAAAAACTTGGTTTTTCTTTAACTCCTGCTCAACAGTTAAGTCTTTACAACCGTTTATATAACAGAAATTACGATGTTGATATAAAACTCCATGGAGATACTGGTTCAGGTGGAAAAGGATGGGCTTTTAACATTGGACTAATGTTTAAACCAAATGAAAATTGGCAATTTGGATTAATTTATAGAAGTGAAATAGACTTACATTTTGATGGAAAAGCAGATTATAACTACATGCCTGGTATAAAAACTCTTGGAAAAGAGGTTGGAATTCCTCAACTTTCCGCATATCCATTATTTCAAAGAACAGATATTTCTGCATCGTTAACTTTACCAGATTATCTCGCATTTGGAGTTGTTAATAAATCATTAAAAAATTGGACATTTTTAATGGATATATATTGGACTAACTGGTCAAAATATGACAAATTGGAGGTAAAATACGATACATTTCCATATAAAACAAGCGTGCCAAAAGATTGGGATGATGTTATTGCAATAAGGCTTGGAGCAGAATATAAAGTTAACGAAAATTTAGCATTTAGAGTTGGATACATGCATGATGAGTCTCCAGTTCCTGATAAAACAAGAGGACCTGAACTTGCTTGCTCAGATAGAAATGACTTCACTTTTGGAGTAGGATTAAAAATTGGAAAATTAAAACTTGATGGAGCTTACTTACTTGCATTGTTTAAGGAAAAACATAGTAATTTAGTTGATGAACAAACAGGAACAGTATTAAAAGGAAAATACAATACAATTGCGCATGTTATAGGTTTAACATTTACTTATGAATTTTAATTTAAAGGAAAAATTTTTAAATTCTATAGAAAAAGCAGATAGAATTACAGTAATAACTGGAGCTGGGGTCTCTGCTGAAAGCGGAGTCCCTACCTTTAGAGGAAAAGATGGATTGTGGAAAAATTACTCTCCAGAGGAATTAGCTACACCTCAAGCATTTGAAAGAAATCCCGCTCTTGTTTGGGAATGGTATAATTGGAGAAGAGAATTAATATCAAAATGCAATCCAAATCCTGCACATATATTTCTTAAAAATCTTGAAAATGAAAAAAAAGATGGATTTTTATTAATTACCCAGAATGTTGATGGACTTCATAGGAAAGCTGGAAATAAAAGAATAATTGAAATTCATGGTTGTTTATGGAGAGTAAGATGTGTAAAATGCGGAAATAAATTTTACAATTATGATGTTCCAATAAAAATATTACCGAGATGTGAAAAATGTGGAAATATTTTAAGACCTGATGTTGTATGGTTTGGAGAATCGTTAAATTATGAAGACTTAAAAAAATCAATTTCAGCTTGCATTAACTGCGATGTTCTGTTGGTAATTGGAACTTCAGGAATTGTTCAACCTGTTGCCTCATTCCCATTTCAAGCAAAAAGAGAAAACAGTAATGTGTTTCTTATTGATATAAATCCCTCAAAAAATCGTATTAGTGAAATTGCAGACTTATACATACCTGAAAAAGCAGGAGAATTTCTTAAAAACTTCATTAAATAAAAACCTTGAAAAAATACCACCATTAATATATAAGTTTCTATATGAAATCATTTAAACTTACCTCATTTTCTCATGCATCTGGTTGAGCATCAAAATTAAGCCCTGACCTGTTAGGTCAGATATTATGCAACCTAAAGGTAAAAAAGGATAAAAATATAATTACAGATTTCAACAATTTTGAAGATGCTGGAATTTATAAAATAAACGATAATCTGGCACTTGTTTTAACAGTAGATTTTTTTACACCAATTGTAGATGACCCATACTATTTTGGACAAATTGCAGTTGCTAATTCGTTAAGCGATGTGTATGCTATGGGTGGAGAACCTATGGTTGCGATGAATATAGCTGAATTCCCAGCAAAAATTTTACCAAAAGAATATTTTCAGAAAATTCTTCAGGGAGCTTTAAAAAAATTGGAAGAAGCAGAAACAAGCCTAATTGGAGGTCATACTGTTGAAGGAGAAGAGCTAAAATATGGATTGAGTGTTGTAGGTAAAATTCATCCAGAAAAATTTTATTCAAACAGTGGTGCAAGGATACATGATAAAATTATTATTACCAAAAAACTTGGCACAGGAATTATTGCAACTGCTCTAAAAGCAGATTTTGAAGTTGGAAAATCAATTGAAGAGGCAATATTTTTTATGACCCAATTAAATAAATATACAGCAGAAATTTTAAAAAAATTTAAAAATGTTCATGCTGTTACAGATATTACAGGCTTCGGCTTATTAGGTCATTTACTTGAAGTTTTAATTGCAAGTGGGAAAATAGCAAATATATATTTTGAAAAAGTAAAATTTATAGAAAATACAATTGATTTTGCTGATATGGGACTTATCCCTGAAGGGTGTTATAAAAATAGAGACTACTTTTTATGCAAAGTAAATTTTTCAGAAAAATTTACTGAACTTGAAGAACTTCTTCTTTTCAATCCTGAAACCTCTGGAGGTTTTATAATTTTCATTGATGAAAGTGAAGCTGATAAGTTATTAGAAGAACTAAAAAAAAATAATATTGAAGCAAATATTATAGGAGAAGTAATAGATGAAGGAGAAGGAAGAGTTTTTGTTAAATGATGACCCTATAGAAAAATATTTCAATGAACTTGAAAAATTTTATTCCCAATCTTTAAAAGAAGTAGAAAGCGAAATTAAAAAAAATTTGGAAAAAATTAATAAGCACCTAAAAAAAATTGAAAATGAAATAAAAAAAGCTGAAGAGGAAGGAGACCAGAAGGCCTATGATTTAGCTATTGCAAAAAAACAGTTGATTTTACAAAAACTTCAGGAGCTTGGAGGTAAATAATGTGGACAATTATTCAAAAAGGTGGGATAGTAATGTATCCCATCCTGTTATGTTCTGTTCTTTCAGTTGCAATATTTCTTGAAAGATTATGGTCATTGAGAGAAAGTAAAATAATCCCAAAAAAATTTATAAAAGAGATTGAAGATTTTATAAGAATGCAGAAATATAATGAAGCATTAACATTATGCAGTTCTTCTAATTCATCAATTGCAAGAATAATTTATGCTGGATTAAAAAAAGTTGGAAAGTCAAAAGAAGAGATAAAGGATGCAATTACAGAACAGGGAAAACAGGAAGCAATGGAACTTGAAAGATTTTTAACAACTCTTGGCACAATTTCAGGTATTTCTCCACTTCTTGGATTACTTGGCACTGTAACTGGAATGATTAAGACATTCAATGTATTAGCTTTAAGCAAACAGCTTGGAGACCCATCATTACTTTCTGCTGGCATCTCAGAAGCATTGATTACAACAGCAGCAGGATTAATTGTTGCAATACCTTCATTTATATTCTACAAATATTTTACATCAAAAGTGGATAAACTTGTTGTAAAAATGGAAGGAATTTCAATGAGATTTGTGGAGTTATTAGAATGAATTTTAAAGAGAGAAAAAGGGATACAGGATTTACAATTGATATTGCACCTCTGGTTGATGTTGTTTTTTTGCTTTTAATATTTTTTATGCTTTCAACTACTTTTGAAATTAGACCTGGAATAAAAGTTAATTTGCCTGAATCATCATCTAAAGAAATAAAAAAAGAACCTAAAAATGTTAAAATTATAATAACTAAAAAGGAAGAAATATTTTTCAACGGGAAAAAAGTTGATTTAAATGGATTGAAAAATGAATTTAAAAAAATAAAAAATAAAAAAATATTAATAATTATTGAAGCAGATAAGTTTTCCTATCATGGAGTTGTTGTTTCTGTAATGGATGTTGCAAAATCGCTCGGTTTTAATAATTTTGCAATAGCAACAAAACTAAAAACTGTAAAAAAATGAAAAAAATTTTTATTTATTTAGCAATTATTACTTTTTTTACGCTAACTCTATTTTTTAAAAATAGAGGAATAAAAGATTATATTTTTATGCATAAAAAACTTGATGAATTAATTGAAAAAAACAGAAATCTTGCTAATGAAAATAAAAACCTTAAATTAACAATTGAAAAGTTAAAAAAAGATTACAAATTTATTGAAAAAATTGCTCGTGAAAAATATAATATGATTAGTGTTAAAGGTGATTCCATTATTAAAAAATTAA
>CAZQKL010000001.1:16342-35637 GCA_964593895.1 uncultured bacterium | reverse complement strand
TATGATTAAAAAAGATGAAATAATGATAAGAATAATAAAACTTAAAGGAGGTAAAAAATGAGCTATGAAAAATTATTAAAATTTAGGCCAGAAAATTTTGTCAATAGATTTGGAGCGGAAAATAAAATTTGTGCTTTAAATTTAAAACCTATTATGGAAGCTTTAAGAAATGAAAAATTGATATTAATGGCATGCAATACGAGAATCATTCATGTTATTCCAGGAATTATGAAAGCAGCTCAAGAGCTTGAGGCTGTTGTCGGATTTGAGCTTGCAAAATCTGAAAGTGATTTATCTGGGGGTTATACTGGCATGACACCTGATGTTTTTGTTCAAACTGTTGTGGAATATGCTGATAAAATTGGTTATACAACTCCTTTTTTCATCCATGCAGACCATATAACAGTAAAAAAAGATACTGAAGAAGAAATTGAATATGCAAGAAAGCTTATTGATGCTCAGATTAAAGCTGGTTTTACTTCTTTTGCCATTGATGCATCATTTAATGAAATTCCAATAAATATTAGAATAACCACTGATTTATCAAAACCAATAAGAAAGCTAAATCTTGGCCTTGAAGTTGAAGTTGGAGAAATTAAAGGTATGGGAGAACATGGTGAATATTTAACAACTGTAGAAGAAGCAGTAACTTTTATTGAAGGATTAAGAGATAATGAAGTTTATCCTCAATTATTGGCAATTAATAATGGTTCAAAACATGGTAATTACAAACCTGGTGAAGAAGTTCATATAGATTTAAAGAGAACTGGAGAAATTTACGATGCAATAAAAAAGTATGGAGTTGCTATTGCTCAACATGGTATAACAGGAACTCCTCTCCATTTGATTGGACAATTTGCAGATTATGGAATTAGAAAGGGAAATGTTGGAACACACTGGCAGAATATAGCACATAAAGGACTACCAGAAGATTTGTTTAGAGAAATGAAAAAATGGGCTGAAGAAAACAATAAAGATATTAAATATGCAACAAAGGTTTTTAAAAATGAAATAGACAACATTCCTGAGAAAAATAAGAAAGAAATTGAAAAAATGGCTTACGAAAGTGCAAAAGAATTTATAAAAGCTTTTAGAGCAGTTGGAAGTGCAAAATTATTATTGGAGAAATTGGGATAAATGAATATTTTAATAACTGGAATTGCAGGATTTATAGGTTTCCATCTTGCAAAAAGGCTTGCAGAAGATGGTTCTGAATATAAAAAAATTATCGGAATTGATAATCTAAATCCATATTATGATGTAAAACTGAAGGAAGATAGGATTAAGTTTTTGCAACAGTTTAAAAATATTGAATTTTATAAAATTGATTTAAAGGATAAAATAAAAGTTTTTGAGATTTTTAAAAAATATAGATTTGATATTGTAGTTAATCTCGCAGCTCAAGCTGGAGTTAGATATTCATTAAAAAATCCTTATGCGTATATAGATTCAAATATTTATGGATTTTTAAATATTCTTGAAGCATGCAAAAATTTTCCTGTAAAACATCTTGTTTTTGCTTCTTCATCTTCTGTTTATGGACTTAATGCAAAGATGCCTTTTTCAATTCATGACAATGTTGACCATCCTGTTTCACTTTATGCAGCAACAAAAAAAGCAAATGAATTAATGGCTCATACGTATTCTCATCTTTACCAAATTCCTTCAACAGGACTTAGATTTTTTACTGTTTATGGTCCATGGGGAAGACCAGATATGGCACTTTTTATTTTTACAAAAAGAATATTTGAGGGAAAGCCTATAGATGTTTTTAATTATGGTAAAATGAAAAGAGATTTTACCTACATTGACGATATAATTGAGGGAGTTGTAA
This sequence comes from uncultured bacterium, assembly GCA_964593895.1. Lineage (GTDB taxonomy): Bacteria > DYJV01 > DYJV01 > DYJV01 > JALVYZ01 > CAZQKL01. Next base: position 33,803 of record CAZQKL010000001.1, on the reverse strand, counting down.
GAGTATTAAAAAAAATACCATCTCCCAACCCAAATTGGGACCCATATAATCCAGACCCTGGCACAAGCCCTGCTCCATATAAATTGTATAACATTGGAAACAACAAACCTGTAGAGCTTATGGAGTTTATACATGCAATTGAAGAAGCTATTGGAAAAAAAGCAAAGATAAATTTTTGTGAAATGCAAAAGGGAGATGTTGTTGCAACCTATGCAGATGTTGATGATTTAATGAAAGATGTCGGTTTTAAACCTTCAACAGATATAAGGGTTGGAATAAAAAAATTTGTTGAATGGTATAGATGGTATTATAAAGTATGAGATTATCAGAATATTGTATTCTTCTTTTATTTTTAGAAGATAAAAAAAATGGAAATTTTTGAAAACATAAAAAAAAGGAGGGAATATGGCGGTAATAACTATTAATGCAGAATTTGGCTCTCGTGGTATTTTAATTGCCCAAAAACTTGCTGAAGAGCTTGGATACTTCTATTTTGACCACATTATTGCTGAAGAGATTGCAAATTTAATCAAAGTAAAAAAAATTGATGTAAAAAAGTTTGAAGAAGAGAAACATGAGAATATTTTAGCTACAATTTCAAAATTTTTCAGCATTGATATTTTTAAATTAAAAAAACATGAACCTTTAAAAGAAAAAGAAGTTTATGAAAAATTATATTCAAGAAACATCAAAGATTCATATAAACATCTATTACCCTACAGATTTGAACCTCATGGTTGGATTGATGCTGATGTTTATAAAAAAATGTTGTATAAAGTTATTCAATCACTTGCAAAAACAGAAAATTGTATAATTGTTGGAAGAGGTGGAAATATAATTTTATCTGAGCATCCAAATTCTTATCATTTCAGATTTGTTGCTGGAAAAGAATTCAGACGAAAAACTTTAATTGAAATTAAAGGTGTTCCAGAAAATGAAGTAGATAAGTTAATGGAAAAAGTTGACAAAAAAGCATACAACTACAATAAATACTACTTTAATTTTGACATAAATGACCCTCATTACTATACTGCGGTACTGAATGTTGAAAAACTAAATGAAGATGGCACAGTTAACTGGATAAAAAAATTAATACAGTAGGAGAAGTAATGATAAAAGAAATTTTACTTGGAAATGAAGCTATCGCTCTTGGTCTTCTTGAAGGTGGATGCAATTTAATTTCTGGATACCCAGGCACACCATCTTCGGAAATATTACCATTTGCTGCTAAATTAAATGAAAAATTTAAACTAAATAGATTTGTTGAATGGTCTGTAAATGAAAAATGTGCACTTGAATTAGCTCATGGAAATTCAATGTGTGGAGGTTACTCAGCGGTTACCATGAAACAAGTTGGATTGAATGTAGCAATGGACCCTTTTATGAACATTGCATATATTGGATTTAAAGGTGCACTTACACTTGTTGTAGCAGATGACCCTGGACCATACAGTTCTCAAACAGAACAGGATACAAGATTTTTCTGTATGGGTGCAAAAGTTCCTGTTTTTGACCCATCTTCTCCAAATGAAGCAAGAGTTTTTGCTAAACAATCCCTTTCATTATCCAAACAGTTTGAAATTCCTGTTGTTATTAGACTAACAGGAAGAACCGCTCATGGTAAGGAAAACATTGAATATGACGAAATAAAACCAGTAGAGCATAACATTTTTTTTGAAAAAAATCCATTTAGATGGGCAGCAATACCAAGATTTAGATATTTACAACATGTTGAATTAAATAAAAAAATTGAAAAAATTTCAAAAATATCTCCTTTTATTTTAAAAAAATTCAACAAAAACAATAAAAAATTAATAATTACATCTGGATGCTGTTATGCTCATACTATTGATGCTTTAAATTATCTTAAAGCAACAAGTGTAGATGTTTTAAAAATTAACATGCCCTACCCTATAAATCCTGAAATTAGAGAAGTTTTGAAAAATTACCCAAAAATATTAATTATTGAAGAAATGATGCCTGTTATAGAATATCAGATTTTAAAATTTAAAAATAATGTTTCTGGAAGATTAGATAAAACTATTCCACAAGAAGGAGAACTTGGAATTCATATTGTAACAGAAATTATTGCTAATTTTTTTGAGCTAAAAAATTTAAAATTTGAAAAATTTGAGAAAAAATCAAAAAAACCTCAACTATGTCCAGGATGTCCCCATAGAAGTTCATTTTATGCAATAAAAAAAGCTTTTAAAAATGGAATTTTTCCAAGCGATATTGGTTGTTATACATTAGGTCTTAATATGAAAGCAGTGGATACATGTTTATGTATGGGAGCAACAATTAATCATGCTTCTGGAATTTATCACAGTTACAAAAAAGCCAATAAAGAGGTTCCTCCAATTGTTGCAACAATTGGAGATTCAACATTTTATCATAGCGGAACTTCTCCTTTAATTAATGCTGTTTATCATAAATCAGCATTTGTGCTTGTAATTCTTGATAATGGAACAACTGCAATGACAGGATTTCAACCAACACCTGAAAGTGGAAAATTATATTCTGGAAATGGCAACAAAGTTTCTCTTAAAAATCTCATTAAGGGATGTGGAATAGAAAAGATTGAGGTAATAAATCCAAATGAAATAGATTTAATGATTAAAAAATTAAAAGAATGCTGGGAATATTCAATAAAAAATGAAAAAATTTCCGTAATTATTGCAAAAGCTCCTTGCATATTATTGTTGAAAAAAGAAAAGGGATATAAATTTATAAAGGTTAATATAATTGAAGATAAATGCACTGGCTGTAAAGTTTGCACAGACCAGTTTCAATGTCCAGCTATAATCTTTAACGAAAAAACTAAAAAAGCTCAAATTGATTATTCTATATGCACTGGATGTGGAGTTTGCACAACAATCTGCAAGTTTAATGCAATTAAGGAGTATTAGATGAATAAACAGATAATTATTAACGGAGTTGGTGGACAGGGGATAATTTTCATAACAAAAATATTAAGTCTTGTTTGTTTAAATAAAAATTATAATGTGAAAATTTCAGAAACTTATGGGATGGCTCAGAGAGGTGGCTCAGTTATATCTTTTTTAAAAATTGGAAATTTTAATTCTCCAATGATAATCCCTAAAGATGGAGATATTTTAATATGTATGCATAAAGATGAACTTGAAAATGGAAAATATTATCTCAAAGAAAATGGTAAAATATATCTGAATTCAGATGATTACTTTAATGCAACAGAGTTAGCTTTAAAATATTCCTCTCCAACTATGGCTAATGTTATTTTCCTTGGTTACATATCAAAAGATAAAGATTTTCCATTTAAATATGAAGAAATTTATGAAGTTTTACCTGAAAAATCAAAAAAATTTTTCAATTTAGGTTATTCTCAATAAATGGGTGTAACTTTTTTTAAAAAACTCTTTAATCCAGAAGTTATTGGTATAATTGGAAATTTTTCATCTTCATATTGTAGTGGAAATCTTTTTATAAAAAATATTCAATCTTCAAATATTTCTGAGATTTACAAACTAAATAAAAATAATCTCAAAAATTTCAAAAAAAACCTTGATTTGTTAATTGTTACCCTTCCTTTAAAAGAAATCCCTGATGTAATAGATAATCTTTCTCATATAAAAATTGAAAATATGCTCATTTCTTCAGGAAGAATCAGTATAGATGATGATTTTTATGAAGGTTTAATAATTGAAAAATTAAAAAAAAGAAATATAAAACTTATTGGATTTAGGTCATTTGGTTTTGTTGCTAATAATATAAATTTAAATGTTTCTCAATTTGATGAATTACCAGAAAAGGGTGAAATAGCATTAATTTCTCAAAGTGGTGCGATAATTAACACAATAATTGAACTTACAAAAGGGAGAAAAATAGGTTTTAGCTATCTTATAGACCTTGGAACACTTGCTGGAATTGATTTTGGAGATGCAATTGATTATCTTGCATACCAACCTGATGTTAAGTGTGTTCTTCTATTTGTAGTATCATTAAAAAATCCAAGAAAGTTTCTCTCTGCAGTAAGAGCGGTGGCAAAATTTAAACCTATAATTGTTTTAAAAATTGGAAAAAGTCCAACTTCAATTGAAATTATAAAGTTTCATACTGGTAAGCTACCTGGAAATGATTTTGTATATGATAATGCTTTTAGAAGAGCAGGTGCTGTAAGAGTTAACGATTTAGCAGAATTAATTTTTTGTGGAGATATCTTGTCAAAAAATAAAATTTATTATGGAGAAAAATTAGCTGTTATTTCAAACTCAAGAACTGCAAATATTTTTGTAACAGATATTCTACATGAGAAAGGATTAAAACTTGTTCAACCGACAAAAGAATTATCTTATTCTTTAAAGGAACTTCTCCATGAGCAGATTGAAATATTAAATCCTCTTGATTTAACAATGGAAGCAGATGATAATTTAATAATTGAAGGTGTAAAAAAATTATTTTTTTCTGAAGAATTTCAAACTATCATGTTAATTCTTGTTCTTAATAAAAAAATTGACCCTGTAAATATCATAAAAGAAACAAAAAAATTTATGGAAAAATTTAAAAAATGTAAAATAATTTACATATTAATTGGAAAACCTTCATGTCCAAAAAGAGAGATAATGAGCCTTCAAGGTGATGATGCTTTAATATTTTTCAATCTAATTTATGCAATAAATTTTTATTACCATACAATAAGATATTACAGAAGCATTGAAAAATTGTATGCATTTACTCCAAGCTTTGATAAAACTTTAAATTACGACAAAAATAGTGCTGAAAAATATATTGAAGAACTTATTAATTCTGAAAAATTGGTGCTTTCAGATTCAGAATCAAAAAAGCTTTTAAATTTTTATGGAATTGAAACTCATCCTACTTATATTGTAAGAGATTTCAATGAAGCTAAAAAAGTTATTGAAAAAATTGGGTATCCAGTAGTTTTAAAAACAGATGAATTTATAAAAGGAGTTAAAGGATACAAGTATATAAATGATGATGAAACATTAAAACTTTATATTGAGAAATTACTGATATATTCTTCAACTTTAAATATTCAAAAAATGGTATTTGACATTGATTTTGAATTTAGAATTGGTGTTGAAACAGATATTGAATTTGGTCCATATATTTATTTGAGTTTTAAAGGAGGATGGGAAAAAAGAATAATGCTCCCTCCTTTAAACAGATTTTTAGCTCAAAGATTAATATATAAATTCAATGAATTTGAAGAATTGAAAAAAAAGGGTCTTATTGATGTTCCAAAACTTGAAGAAATACTTGTAAGATTATCTTTTCTAATTTGTAATCATTCAGAAATTTCAAATATTGTTATTGACCCTGTTATTTTAAGTGAAAAAAAATTTTATATTGTCAATTCATTTATAAAATTAAAACCCACAGAGGTTAAAGCACCATCGCATTTATCAATTAGACCATATCCATCTGAATATGAATTTTGGGAAAAGTTACCTGATGGAACTGAAATTTTTATAAGACCAATAAGGCCAGAAGATGAACCTATGCATCTTGAATTTTTCTATTCTCTTTCAAGAGAAACTCAATATTACAGATTTTTTACATATACATCAAAAATTACCCATGAACAGATTGCAATGTTTACCCATGTTGATTATGACAGAGAAATTGCAATTATTGCTATTATTAAAGAAAATGGAAAAGAGAAAATTATTGGAGTTAACAGATTAACTTTTATTCCTTATGAAAATAGATATGAATTTGCAATTGTTGTAACAGATGCATGGCAAGGTAAAGGTGTTGCAAAAATTTTAATGGAAAAACTTTTTTATATTGCTAAAGACAGAAAAATTAAAAGAATTTATGGAACAGTTCTTGCAGAAAATAGGCGAATGTTAAATTTTGTTAAAAAATTTGGTTTTAAAGTAATAGGATTTGAAGGTGATACTGTGTATATTATGGTGGAACTGTAATGGGAAAAATTCTTCTTTTTAAAATTAGACCAGATTTTGAAGGTATTTTTCTTAAAAGATTAAATAAATTTCTTTGTGAAGTATTAATTAACGAAGAAAAGGTTTTTGCACATGTTCATGACCCTGGAAGATTGAATGAACTACTATTTTACGGAAATAAAGTTTTATTAAAAAGTGAAAACAATCCAAAAAGAAAAACTAAATTTGATTTAATATGCGCCTATAAAAATAACCATTGGGTTTTAGTTCATTCAGGTTATCATAGAAAAATTGCTGAAAAAATAATTGAAACAGGGATTATTGAGGAACTGAAAAATTTTAAAAGAATAATTCCAGAGAAAAAGTATAAAAATTGCAGAATTGATTTTTTATTAAAAAATGAAAAACAAAGTTTATGGCTTGAAGTAAAAGGATGTACATTAACAATTGATGGAAAAGCTCTCTTTCCAGATGCTCCAACAAAAAGAGGCACAAAACACTTAAACACATTAATAGAAATCTGCGAAAATGGAGATAATGCTGGAATTTTAATTTTAATTTTTAGAAAAGATTCTAAATGCTTCTCACCTAATTATTATACTGACCCTGAATTTGCAGAAAAATTTAACATTTTAGAAAAAAAAGGAGTTAAAATTTTTCCAGTTTTACTTGGATTTGAAGATAATTCTATTTACTTTTACAAAAGACTACCATTATGCAAGAAATAAAATTTCAACATATATTTGGACCAGTTCCATCAAGAAGACTTGGAACTTCATTGGGAATAGATGTTGTTCCATATAAAACATGCAATTTTAATTGCATTTATTGTGAATGTGGAAAAACTACAAATTTAATAAATGAAAGAAAATCTTTTTTTGACTATAATAAAATTATTGAAGAGGTAGATTTTTTTCTAAAAAATTGTGAAACAGAAATTGATTATATAACATTTTCAGGAGCAGGTGAACCTTTATTAAATAAAGATTTTGAGAAGATTTTAGAATTTTTAAAGAGAAAATATCCAAGTTACAAAATAGCATTAATTACAAATGGTTCTTTTCTATATAAAGATGAAATTATTGAAGAAATAAAAGATTTGGACTTAATTCTTCCCTCTCTTGATGCTGGATGTGAAGAAACCTTTAAAAAAGTGAATAGGCCTCATAAAGAAGTTAAGTTTGAGAATTTAATTTATGGACTTACAAATATAAGAGAAAAATTTAAAGGGGAAATATGGCTTGAAACTTTTTTTGTTAAGAATATTAATGATAATGATGAAGAATTAGAAAAAATGAAAAAAATAATTGAGAAAATAAATCCTGATAAAATTCAGATAAATACAATTGATAGACCTCCTGCACTTTCTAAGGCTATGCCATTAAAAAGAGAAAGACTTATATACATAAAGGAAAAATTTGGTAAAAAAGCTGAAATAATTTCAAGGCAAAATATAAAAAAAACTGTAATTAATGAGAATAATTTGGAAATTGTAAAAAATTGCCTTTTAAGAAGGCCATTGACTTTAGAAGATATCTTAAAAACAACTGGAATTTCTGTAAATGAAATTAACAAAATTTTATCAATTATTAAACCAGAGGAAATAAAGATTAATGGGAAAATTTTTTTCAAAATAAAAAAAGAGCCATCCTGAAAGAGGATGGCTTAAATAATTTATTTTACCATTTTATCATAAGTTTCCTCAAGATATTCCAAACCTTTTATAACAAGTTCTTTATAATCATTAAATGCGTTTTCAATATTTTTACTCCATTCATCAAAGAGTTTTTTCAAATTTTCTCTATAAATCTCAGGTTGAGCATTAATAAATGCTTCAGCTATTTTTTTCTGTTGCTGAAAAATTAGATTAAAATTATCAAATGAAATTTTATATAAGTCTTTAACCATTGAAAAATAATTTATATCCTTTAACATAATCCCCCTCCTTTTAAAATTATTTTGTTTTTGCATAAGTTTCTTTCAAGTATTCAATCCCTTTAAAAACCATATCTTTAAAATCTTCCATAGCCTTGTTAATGTTTGCATACCATTCATTAATAGGTTTTTCCATTACACTTCTAAAACTTTCAGGTTGTTGAGAAAGCCATAAATCCACAAATCTTTTTTGTTGGTCAGAAAGAAACTTAAAATTATCAAATGCTGCTTTATAAATCTCTTCAAGATTGTTGAAAAATACTTCTGGTGTCATCATTTCTTATCACCTCCTTTTTTATCTATTTTTTTTGACCTTTCTAAAAGCCATTTTGCAACAGTTGGCGCAAGGTCTTTTTGTGACCTTGAACTTACATAAATTCCTATATGTCCGCCTTTAAAAGAAATCATAGTTTTATCTTCAGACCCCACAAGGTCATTCAAAGGCTTTGTTGATGAAGGTGGAACAAGATGGTCCTGCTCTGCATAAATTGTTAAAATAGGCATTTTTATATTTTTTAGGTCAACTTTTCTTCCTCCTAATTCAAATTCTCCTTTAACTAATTTATTCTCCTGATATAAATCTTTTATAAATCTTCTCCATGCCTCCCCAGCCTGATCAGGACTATCAAATATCCATTTTTCCATTCTGATAAAATTTTTAACATCTTCAAGTGATTTTGAATTTTTTATAAAATTGTAATATTTTTCAACATTCAATTGGAAAGGTTTTAGCATCATGTAGCCAAAATTCATAAAATCTCCAGAAATATTTCCAAAAGCTTCAACCATTAAATCTGGGTCCATGTATCTTGACCAAATATTTAACAACCCATCATCAGTATGAAAATCAATTGGAGTAACCATTGTTACAAGATTTTTAATTTTCTCTGGATAAAGAGCACTGTATATTACTGAAAATGTTCCACCTTGACAAACTCCAAGCAAATTTATTTTTTCCAATTTATGTTTTTCTCTTATGAAATCAACACACGAATTAATATAACCATCAATATAATCTTCCAAAGTTAAATATCTATCCGCTCTATCTGGATATCCCCAATCAATAAGATATACATCAATACCATGTTCAAGCAGTTTTTTTATAAAACTTCTATCCTCTTGAAGGTCCATCATGTAATACTTATTTACAAGAGCATAAACAATCAGCAAAGGAATTTTACATATATTTCTTTTTATTGGCTTATAATGATAAAGTTTGCACTTATCAATTTGATAAACAAGCTCTTTTTCAGATGGTTCAACATCAATTTCATCAATCTCTTCCATTAAATCAAGAGTTTTCAATATTTTTTGATTTAAGTCAAAAAGCTCTGTTATCATTTATTCACCCCCTCCTTTTCTTTAATTAATTTTTTAAGTTCTCTTAATTCTTTTTTCAGTTCATAAATGTCTTTATATGCTCTATCAAGTTCAGTTTTTGTTGCAATGTTTGTATCTTTTAAAATTACATATACATACTCATCAATTGTTTTTTTTAGGTTACTTGTGCCTTTTATGTAATCCCCAAGAGCTTCACAAAATTCTTTGCTCTTAAACCAGTTTATAAAAATTTCCTCATTAACAGCAATCCATTTTCTAAAAATCTTATCAAAATCAGTAAATTTTTCTCCCTTTTCAATATCTTCTTTGAGTGATTTTATAAATTTCTCAAAGCTTTCCTGACTTATTTTTATAAATGTTTTTCTGAAATTATTAAGCTTTTTCAAATAATCAATGTAATTTTTAACAAGCTTTTTAATAAGTTCATTAAATTCCCTTGTAAGTCCAAGAGATGGAGTTTTTAAATATTTTTCTATTTCTTTGTTAGAAAGCATTCTTTCCAAAATTTTATCACTTTCAGTTTCAATAAGTTTCACAATCTCATTTATTGGTTTTAATGCAGAAGGATTTAAAAACATAGAATATGGTTTCATTAAATTTTCAAAAAATTCAGATGGCTTAAAATTTAAATTTAAACCAAAAAGTGAAAGAATTAAATTTGAATACTTTTCCTGATAATCTTTAATAAGTTCTGAAAATTTTTCTAAATCATATCCCTTAGTTACATCAAATAAATTTTTGTTTAGATTTGTAAAAAAATCGTAAAAATTTTTGTAAACACCTGAAACTTCTTTTAGTTTTGAAAATGGGTCAAATTGACCACCCCATGGAAATGAATTCTTCCACCAATTTTGATAAAAATTTGTTGGCATAAACATTTTTACCCCCTCCTTTTATATTCTTAATCCACCATCTATTTCTAATGTTCTTCCAGTAATGTAATCATTTTCAATTATAAATTTTACTGTTTTTGAGATTTCCTCCTTCTTTCCAAATCTTCTTAATGGTATCATTTCTACAATCTTTTCTTTTACTTTTTCTGGAATATTTTCAGTCATTTCTGTTTCAATATAGCCTGGGGCTATTGCAACAACTCTTATTCCATATTTACTCAACTCTTTAGCCCAGGTAACTGTCATTGCAGAAACTCCAGCTTTAGTTGCAGAGTAATTTGTCTGTCCAATATTTCCATGTCTTGAAATTGAGGAAATTGAAATAATTACCCCTTTTTTCCCATATTTAACCATCTGATATGCTGCTTCTCTTGCTGTTAAAAAAACTCCAGTTAAATTTACATCAATAACAGCTTTCCAGTATGAAAAAGGAAATTTCTCTATTTTATCATCTTTTTTCTTAATTAAAAGTGAATCTCTTGTAATTCCTGCATTGTTAATAACTACATCAATTCCTTTGTGCATTGCAGAAACAGTTTCAAAAAAATTTTCCACATCTTCCTCATCTGTAACATTTACCCTGTAACCTTTTATATTTAAATTTTGCTCCTCAGCATAATTTTCCAATTTTTTAATTCCATCTTCATTAATATCACATATTACTACTTTTGCTCCTTCTTTAGCCAAATCAATTGCAAATTGCTTTCCCATTCCCTGAGCTCCACCTGTTACCACAACAACCTTATCCTTAATCTCCATTTTTTACCACCTCCATAAATAACTTATTGACATTTTGTAAAAAATCAATTATACTTTGCATAGCAAAATCATTTTGCGACGCAATATATACACAAAATTTTTAAAATGTCAAGAGAAAAAATGAAAAAAATTTATTTAAAAAGGTATGATAATAGAAGGCTTTATAATACCGCACAGAAAAAATATGTTAATTTAAGCGAAATAAATGAGCTTATAAAAAAAGGATATTCAATTTCTGTTGTTGACCAGAAAACTGGAGAAGATATAACAAATCAGGTTCTTTTACAAATTATTTATAATATTGCTATTGAGCATATGTCAAAGATTTCCACATCTCTGCTCCATAAAATAATTGAATTTGAAAACTATTTTTACAACGAATTTTTCTTAAAATACCTTGAAAATATTTATGGGATGTTTAATATTTTTTTAGAAGAAAAAAAATCAGAAAACAAGGAGGGGGAAAATGGCTGATTATAAACATGTTGCTCTTGTAACTGGTGGTTCAAGAGGAATTGGAAGAGCAATATGTCTTGAACTTGCTAAAATGGGAATAGCTGTTGGAATAGGTTACAACAGAAATACTGAACAGGCACAAAAAGTTAAAGATGAAATAATTTCAGCTGGTGGTGAAGCAGACATTTTTCAGGGAAGCATTGAGAATTATTACGATGCAAAAAGAGTTGTTGAAAAAATTGTAGAAAAATATGGAAAAATTGATATTTTAGTTAACAATGCTGGAATTACAAGTGATAAAACTATTTTGAAAATGGGGCTTGAAGAGTGGTTAAGAGTAATTCAGGTTAATTTATTTGGTGCATTCTACTGCATTAAAGCATCAGTTGAGTATATGATTAAAGAAGGCTGGGGAAGAATAATAAATATTAGTTCAATTGTAGCATTGTCAGGAAATATTGGTCAGGCTAATTATGCAGCTGCAAAAGCTGGACTTATAGGATTAACTAAAGTTCTTGCACTTGAACTTGCAAAAAAAGGAATAACAGTTAATGCTGTTGCTCCAGGATTTATTGATACAGACATGGTTAGAAAAGTTCCTTCTCATATCCTTGAAAAAATTATTGACCAGATTCCAATGAAAAGGCTCGGAACTCCAGAAGAAGTTGCAAGAGTTGTAGCTTTTTTAGCTGATGAAAGGTCTGATTATATTACTGGACAGGTTTATGGAATAAATGGAGGGCTTTATATGTAATTTAGCCCTCTTTTTCTTTCAATAATTCAAAAGACTTTCTTGATAACTTAAAAACAGAAAAAAACTTTAAAACTTCATCATTTTCCTCATCATAAACAACTGCTTTCCCTTTAAAAATTCTTTCTTTTTTTTCATAAATCTCAGCAACTGCTTTTACAACTCCTTTTTTAACTGGTTTAATAAATTGAGCTGAAACTTCAATAGTTGCAAAATGAGAACCTTCTGGAAGTAAACTCTTTATTGCCATTGCAACAGCAGTATCAGCAAGAGAAATTATTGCTCCACCATGAAGAAGCCCAGCACCTTGAGCATATCTATAGTAAAAAGGCATAGATAAAACCGCTTTTCCATCTTTTGCTTCTTCTATTTTCATTGAAAGCAATTCTTCAAATGGAGCACAGTCAATCCATTTTTTTAATTTTACAATATGAGGTCCTGTTGACTCCATTACTTTTCCCCTTTAACAAATTTAAATATTATTTTTCCATTACCTGCTATAGCAGAAAATAATTTTTTAACTTTTGCTTTTCTCTGAGAGTAATCATCCTTTGGAAATAAAGAAGAAGATTGTGCAGGAATTGAAAAAAAATCAATTAAAAAATCTTTTTTTAGATTAATTTCATATTCCAAAACTTTAATATTTTTAAATCCAGCAAATTTCAGGCTATCTATACATTCTTTTAATGTTGAAATTACAAATTTTTTCGGTTTATTAAAGCCTGTTAATTTAAAAGCTAATTCCAATAAATCTTCTTTTTGTTCATTAATAATTTCAGGATAAAAAGAGAATGCACAAATCCCATTTTCAGTTAATTTAGAATAAACTTTTTTAAAAATTTCTCTAATTTCAGGAAGCATAAAAACAACAAGATTAAATATACAATAATCAAATTTTTTTCTAAAAATTTTATCAATATGAAACAAATCAGCAACAATAAAATCTAATTCTGGATAAAGTTTTTTACCTGTAAAAACCATTTTTTCTGAAATATCAATACCAATAACTCTTTTTGAAAAATTATCTGAAATAGCCTTTGTTGAAAATCCACATCCACAACCAGCATCAAGCACATCTTTATCTGATTTAATTTGTGAAAAACTGGATAAATTTTTTGCTAATTCATAAAAAAAATTGTATTTTTTTTCAAAATCAATGTAAATTTCACAGCTTTCATTAAAATTTTTCCTAACTACACTTTTAACTTTTTCAATAAATGCTTTATTTTTTTGCTCCATTTTTCCGCTTATCTTTTAAAAGCTTATACTCAAGAGAATCAACAAGAGCCTGCCAGCTTGCTTCAATAATATTATTTGAAACTCCAACTGTTGTCCATTTATCCTCTTCATCTTCAGATTCAATCAAAACTCTTGTTAAAGCTCCTGTTCCTTCATCTGAAGATAAAATTCTAACTTTATAATCACTTAATTTTACTGCTTCTATTTGAGGATAAATCTTTTTAAGAGCTTTTCTTAAAGCATTATCAAGGGCATTTACAGGCCCATTTCCAAGAGAAGCTGTATGCTCTATAATATCATTTACTTTAATCATTATTGTTGCTTCTGAAATTGGTTCTTTGTCATCTTTTCTTTTTTCATCAATTACCCTGAAGCCAATAAGCTCAAAAAAATCTTCATAAACTCCTGCAGCTTTTCTTGCTAAAATTTCAAATGAAGCATCAGCTTCTTCAAATTGAAATCCTTTATTTTCAAGGTCTTTAATCTTATCTAAAACTTTTTTTGCAAAATCTTTACTCATATCAATTTCAAGTCCAAGTTCTTCTGCTTTAGACAATATATTGCTTTTACCTGAAAGGTCTGAAATTACAATTTTTCTTTTATTTCCAACAAGTTCAGGATTTATATGCTCATAGGTTTCAGGTGCTTTTCTCACCGCGCTAACATGAACTCCACCTTTATGAGTAAATGCACTTGTTCCAACATAAGGTTGATGACGATTGTGTCTTTTATTTAAAATTTCATTTACATACCTTGATAGATGAGTTAATTTTTTTAATGATTCATATCCATTGAGGCAGTTAATTTTCATCTTAATTATTAGATTTGGAATTATTGAACAGAGGTTTGCATTTCCACATCTTTCACCAAATCCATTTATTGTTCCTTGAACCATTTTTGCACCATATTTAACAGCATACAATGAATTAGCAACAGCAAGTTCTGTGTCATTATGAGTATGTATCCCTATATTTGTGGTAATTATTGGAACAACCTCTTTCATTATATCTTCAAGTTCAAAAGTTAAAGTTCCTCCATTAGTATCGCAAAGAACAATCCAGTCAGCACCAGCTTCTTCAGCGGTTTTCAATGTTTTAATTGCATAATCTTTGTTTTTTTTATAACCATCAAAAAAATGCTCTGCATCATATATAACTTCATCAACATATTTTTTTAAAAAAGAAATTGTATTGTAAATTATTTCAAGATTTTCATTTAAAGAAATACCAAGAGCATCTGTTACATGAAAATCCCAGGTTTTTCCAAATATTGTAACAACAGATACTCCTGATGAAAGCAGAGCTTTAATATTTTCATCATCTTCAGGCTTTATACCTGCTCTATGAGTGCTACCAAAAGCGACCAATTTTGAATAATTTAATTTCTCCTTTTTCATCATGTTAAAAAAATCCATATCTTTTGGATTTGAACCTGGCCACCCACCTTCAATGTAATCAAAACATAATTCATCAAGTTTTTTTGCAATTTTTATCTTATCTTTTGAAGTAACGCTTATATCTTCAGCCTGGGTGCCATCTCTTAAAGTTGTGTCATAAATTAAAACTTTATCCATTTTATTCCCTCTTTTGTTTATCAAGTTCAAATTCATCATGAAGAACTCTCACTGCAAGTTCTGTGTATTTTTCTTCAATTACGCATGAAACTTTTATTTCAGAAGTGCTAATCATCTGAATATTTATATTTTCTCTCCCAAGAGCATTAAACATTTTACTTGCAACACCAGAATGTGACCTCATTCCAACACCAATAATTGAAACTTTTGAAATGTTTTCATCTCCAATTACCTTTTCAGCACCTATTTCTTTTACTATTCTATTTACAATTTCTAAAGCTTTTAAATAATCATTTTTTGTAACAGTAAAAGTTAAATCAGTTGAAGTTCCATCTTCAGAGATATTTTGAACAATCATATCAACACTTATATTTTCTTTTGCTATTTCCCCAAAAATTTTTCCAGCAATTCCAGGTCTATCTGGAACTTTAATTATTGAAATTTTTGCCTGATTTTTATCATAAGCTATTCCTGTAACAACTGGTTGTTCCATGATTTCTTCCTCCCTGCAAACTATTGTTCCTTCCTCATCCTTAAATGAGCTTCTAACATGAAGCTTAATATTATATTTTTGAGCAAATTCAACACTTCTTAAATGAAGAACTTTTGCTCCCAATGATGCAAATTCAAGCATTTCCTCATAAGATATTTTCTTTATTTTTCTTGCTTTGGAGCAGATATTGGGGTCAGTTGTGTAAACACCATCTACATCTGTATAGATATCGCATCTATCTGCTTTTAAACACGCAGCAATTGCCACAGCTGTTGTATCTGAGCCTCCTCTGCCAAGAGTTGTAATATTTCCTTCTTTATCTATCCCCTGAAATCCTGCTACAACAACAATAAAACCCTCATTAAGAGCTTTTTCTAATTTTTCAGGTTTAATTTCAGTTATTCGTGCTTTTGTAAATACTCCATCTGTATAAATTGGGATTTGAAAGCCTAAAAAAGATTTTGCTTTGTATCCCATTTTAATTAAAGTCATTGAAAGGAGTGCTACACTTACCTGTTCACCAGTTGAAACTAAAACATCAAGTTCTCTTTCATAAGGGATTTTGTCTATTTCTTTTGCAAGGTTAATCAATCTATCAGTCTCTCCAGCCATTGCAGATACAACTACAACAACTTTATTTCCATTTTTCACTTCTTTTATAACTTTCTCAGCAACATTTTTAATCCGCTCAATTGAGCCAACGCTTGTTCCACCAAATTTCTGAACAATTAACGCCATTTTCTCATCACCTCTTTTAAGATATCTTCCTCTGCTTGAATTTCAATTTCTCTTTCAGAATTTTTAACATAAAATTTTAATAAAATATACTTTTCTGGTAAACACTCCAAAATTTTATCAATCCATTCAACAAAAACAATACCATCTAATTCAATTATTTCAAAAAAACCGATATCTTCAAGTTCTTCAAATTTTTCTAATCTATAGAAATCAAAATGATAAATTTTAAACTTTTCTGTATCATATTCATTTAAAATTGTAAAAGTTGGGCTTACAACCTCATCTTCGTCTCCTCCAATTGCTTTTACAAAAAACTTCACGAATTGAGTTTTTCCAGCACCAAGTTCACCAATAAGTCCATAGAACATCTTATTTTGTGAAATTTCAGCAAATATTTTTGCAAGTTTTTTCAAATCATTTAAGCTTTTAATCTTAACCTTCATCTTTTAAAATTTTAAATGAATAAGCTAAATTTTCAATTAAATCTCCACTTATTGTTGATTCAGAGCCAATTTTTTTCTTACATATTTCACCAGCCAAACCATGAATGTAAACACCTAAAATTGCTGAATCAAAAACATTATACCCTTGTGCAAGTAAAGATACAATAATTCCTCCAAGCACATCTCCACTTCCAGCAGTTGCAAGAGTATCATCACCTTTTGGACATATGTATGAGTATTCGCCATCAGTAACAACTGTTCTATATCCTTTAAGAACAACTATACAGGAGTATTCTTTTGCAAATTTTTTTGCTACATTAACTCTATTATTCTGTATTTCATCTTTTTTCAATTTTGTTAATCTTGAAAACTCTCCAGGATGAGGGGTGATTATTTTTGGCACATTAATTTCTTTTAAAATTTCAACATTTTCTGAAATAATATTCAAAGCATCTGCATCAATAACCATTGGAATTTTTATTCTTGGAATTAAAAGTTCATAAAGAAAATTTTTAGCATCAGTTGATTTACCAAGACCTGGACCCATTAAAATTGCATCTTTGGTGTTAATAAAATCAACCACTTCATCCATATCGTAAAATCTTTTAAGATTAACAGGATAACTCATTGCTTCAACGCATGATGCTTCAAAAATTTCATTTATACTTTCAGGAATAATTGCTGTAACAAGGCCACATCCTGACCTTAAAGCTGATTTAGACGCCATTATTATCGCTCCGCTAAAACCTATACTTCCACCAAAAATAAGAGCATGCCCAAAATTTCCTTTATGAAAATGTGGCGGTCTATTTTTTAATAATTTTTTTGCAAGCTCAAATGAAATCTCAAAATCTTTAATCTCAAATGGAACATTTTCAGGGATTGAAATATCTATAACTTTTACTTTTCCAGCATACAATACTCCTGGACA
>CAZQKL010000001.1:14374-16332 GCA_964593895.1 uncultured bacterium | reverse complement strand
CAAGTTGAAAGACCTATTTTTTTAAAACCAAATGTATAAGTTGCATCAGCAATTATTGACACTCCAAGAGGACAACCTCTTTCAGAGCATAATCCTGATGGTATATCTATTGCAATTTTCACTGCGGAATATTCGTTTATTGTGGAAATTACCTCCTTATAAAACCCTTTTACTTCTTTTTTTAAACCAGTTCCTAAAATTCCATCAAAGATGTATAAAAATTTTTTTGAATTTAGAAAATTTTTAAAATCATTTATATCTGTAATTTCAATTATTGGAATATTTAAATTTTTACAAATCTGATAATTTACTTTAGCATCTCCTTTAAGATTTTCAGAGTTTGTAAGTAAAACAACAGATAAATTTTTAAACCCGTTTAATTTAAAATATCTTGCAATAACAAATCCATCTCCTCCATTATTTCCTTTTCCACAAACGATTAAAATATCTGAATTTCTTTCTGGAGCAAAATCTTGCAAAAACTCATGAAAAGCTCCTTTTCCAGCATTTTCCATTAAAACAACACCTGGAATGCCAATTTCATTTATTGTATAAGCATCAATTTGAGCCATTAAATTTCCTGTAACAAGCTTCACTTTCTCCTCCAGAAATTTTTGCTATAAATAAACCAATATACCAATTTTTGCAACAATAAGTTGATTTTTTGAACTGTTTATGGTAAAATTTTTTTATTGATTATTATTAAAAACAGAAAGAGGTGAAAAAATGACAATCAAGAAAAAGTTAATTCTTTCAAGCTTCCTTTTTCTTGCCTTAATTGTTGGAATATTTGTAAGTGTCATCATTTTATCACATTTATCCAAAAAAGATGCTGTGGTTATTAATTTTGCGGGAAGACAGAGAATGCTTACGCAAAAGTTAACTAAGGAAATTTTGATGTTTAAAAATGGAAAAATTTCAAAACAGGATGTTTTAAAAACTGCTAAACTATTTGAAACAACATTAAATTCTTTAATGTATGGCGGTAAAGCTTTTATTGATTTTAACATGACAAAATCTACCGAACTTCCACCAGCTATGAATAAAAAAATATTTTCCCAACTTCAAAAGGTCTCTGGTATGTGGAACACATTTTATGAAAAAGTAAAAGATTATCTTGAAACTAAAAATGAAGATGACCTCAAAGTTATTCTATCTAAAAATGTGCCAATTTTAAAAGAAATGAATAAAGCAGTTTTTATGATGCAAAAATATGCAGAAAAAAAGACAACTTATCTTGAAATAATAATTGTAATAGCAATTGTTTTAGGAATTCTCCTTGTAATATCCTCAATTTTAATGTCATTAAAAATCGCGAATAAAATTGACCACTTTATTCACACAACTCATAAATTATCTGAAGGTAATTTGGCAGTTGAAATTGAGATACCACAAAAAATTAAAGATGAAATAGATAATCTTTCATTCTACATGAAAAAGCTAATTGACTCTTTTAATACTATAATTGGAGAGATAAAAGCGTCATCCTTGATGGTTGAAAAAGGTGAAATTGAAGTGGGTAAAGTTATTAAAAAATTTTCAAAATCCTTAATTGTCACATCCAAAGAAATTGATAAAACAGTTGAAATAATTAACAAATTGGTTGCTTCAATTCATGAGATAAACAATGATATTCAGGAAATAAAGAGCAATTCCTCATTTATAACTCAAAATGCTTTGAATATGTCAGAGGGGATATCCAATGTTTATGAACTAATTTCAAAAGTTGGAGAAATTGCAAAATCTACAAGTGAGGTTGTAGCCAATATCATTGAGGGGTTTGAAGGTATAGCAACACAAATATCAGATGCTGACTTAAAAATGGAAGATGTCAGAGTTTCAGCAGAAAATATGAAAGAAAAAATTATGAACACATTGAAAAGCTCAGAAGTTATTGCTGCAGAAATGGAAACAGTTTCAAGTGCAGTAAATCAACAGAGTGCAAGTATAGAAACAGT
>CAZQKL010000001.1:10011-14364 GCA_964593895.1 uncultured bacterium | reverse complement strand
ATGCACAAAAAGCTCAGGAGTTAAGCGAAAATACTCTTGAGAAAGCTCAAAAAGGAGTGGATACATTAAAAGTTTTATTGAATTCAATTTCTAAAATAAAAGAAAAAGTTTTTGTTGTTGGAAAGGATATTAATGAATTATCAGGAATGGCTGAAAACATCGGGAAAATTACTGATACAATTGATGAAATTTCAGAACAGACCAACTTACTTGCTCTAAACGCTGCAATTGAAGCAGCTCGTGCAGGTGAAGCTGGTAAAGGATTTGCAGTGGTTGCAGATGAAGTGAGGAAGCTTGCAGAAAGGAGTTCAATTGCTGCAAAAGATATTGCTCAGCTTATTAAAGATATTCAGCTAAAAGTTGAAAGTTCAACAAAGGGGACAAATGAAAGTATTAAAGTTGTGGAAGAAGGAACAAAACTTGCAGAAGAAACTTCAAATGTTGTTGAAGAAATTTATAGAGCAAGTGAGGATACAAAAAACTTTGTAATGCAAATTTCAAATGCTACCAATGAGCAGGCAGAAGTAAGTTCTCAAATTGTTCAGAGTATTTTAAATGTGAAAGAAAAAACAGACCAGATTCTTGAAGCTTCCCGAGACCTTGAAAATGCTGGAGAAGTTATTTTAACAAGGGTTGATGAAATGAAAAATATGATTAGTGAAATCAACTCTCATGCACAGCAACAGAAAAGTGAGAGTGAGAATATGATAAATGCAGCAAATGAAATTAATTCAGCTATTTATGAGGTTATTCAAAATATGGAATCTCAAAAAGAAATGGTGAATAAGGTTGTTGAAAATATCAAAGAATCTGAAACCAGAATAGAAAAAATTGTTGAAAAAACAGATTATCAGGTTCAGGCAACAGAGGAAATTGAAAGTGCAATTGAAACTTTAAATAAATTGAATAAAGAAAATGAAGAAAATATCAATAATTTAACAAAAATAAAAGATGAAAGTGAAGCAATAAGAAATGAACTATTGGAAAAGGTAAATGCTTTTACCCTGAAGGATGTTTCTGAAATAAACAGCATGATAATGAATCATGAAATTTATCTTGGAAAAATTTTAGCTGAATGTGAAATTTCTAAAAAAATTGATGAAAGCCTATTAAAATCTTATAATAATTGCTCTTTTGGGAAATGGTTTTACAAAGAAAAGGAAAATCTTAAAGATTTTGTTTACATAAATGAAATTGAGGAAAAACATAAAAAATTTCATGAATTAATCCAAGAAGCTGTAAAAGAATTTAATAGTGGAAATAAAGAAAATGCTCTAAAAATAATTTCAGAAGCAAGAGAAATATTTAACAATGATATAAAACCTTTACTTGAAAGATTATATTCAGATTTAAAGGAAAAAGAGACAAGTATAGAACCAGTTGAGAATGCTTGAAGAGATTGCAAACTGTGTATGTTTTGACCCATTTAAATATTTAGGTCTTCATTATATTGAAAATTTTTCAGTAATAAGAGTTTTTAACCCCCATGCATTGGGGGTTAATTTAATTTTAAAAAAATCTTTAAAAGAGCTTCCTTTAAAAAAAATTGATACTAGAGGCTTTTATGAGATAAAATTAAAACAAAAAATATATCCAAGAGACTATCTTTTAAGATTTTTTTATCCAGAAAAAATAATAAAAACTTCTGATTGCTACTCTTTTTTACCTGTAATTTCAGATTATGACCTTTATCTTTTTAATGCTGGAAAAAATAGATTTAGTTACAAATTTTTAGGAGCTCATGAAATTGTGCATGATGGAATTAAAGGGGTGAGTTTTGCCTTATGGGCTCCAAATGCAGTGGGCGTTAGTGTTGTAGGAAATTTTAATAGCTGGGATGGAAGAAGGCATCAGATGAGAGTTAGAGGCTCATCAGGTGTCTGGGAAATTTTTATTCCAAATTTAAAAAAAGGAGAGCTTTACAAATTTGAAATTAGAACAAAGAATGGCCAATTATTAAAAATTGACCCTTATGGTTTCTATTTTGAATTAAGACCAAAAAATGCCAATATAGTTTTTGATGTCACAAAAAGTAACTTTTTTTGGACAGATGAAGAATGGATGAAAAAAAGAGCGGAAAAAAATTCAATTTCATCTCCAATTTCAATTTATGAAGTTCATCTTGGCTCATGGAAAAGGGAAAATGGTAATTTTTTAAATTACAGGGAGTTAGCAAAAAAATTAACTGAATATTTAAAAGAGATGAATTTCACACACATTGAAATTTTACCAATAATGGAGCATCCTCTTGATGCATCGTGGGGTTATCAGGTAACAGGATATTATGCTCCTACAAGTAGATATGGTAATCCTGAAGATTTTAAATTTTTTGTAAATTATCTTCATTCTCATAACATTGGAGTAATTATTGACTGGGTGCCAGCTCATTTTCCAACTGACAGCTTTGCTCTTGCAAGGTATGATGGAACAGCACTTTATGAACATGAAGACCCAAGAAAAGGATTTCATCCAGATTGGAACACATACATTTTTAATTATGGAAGAAATGAGGTTAGAAATTTTTTAATTTCAAATGCGGTTTATTGGTTTAACGAATATCATGTAGATGGGTTAAGAATTGATGCTGTTGCCTCAATGTTGTATCTTGATTATTCAAGAAAGCCAGGAGAATGGATACCAAACGAATATGGAGGAAATGAAAATCTTGAAGCTATATCTTTTTTACAGGAGTTAAACTCAGTATGTTATGAAATGTTTGATGGAATAATGATGATAGCAGAGGAATCAACTGCATGGCCAAATGTTTCAAAACCAACCTATATTGGAGGACTTGGTTTTGGATATAAATGGAATATGGGATGGATGAATGATACTCTTTCATACATGAGCCTTGACCCTATTTATAGAAAATATCACCATAACAAAATAACTTTTTCTCTACTTTATGCATTTTCTGAAAATTTTATTTTACCATTATCTCATGATGAAGTTGTTCATGGGAAAAAATCTTTACTTATGAAAATGCCAGGTGATTGGTGGCAAAAATTTGCTAATTTAAGGCTTTTATTAAGTTATATGTGGTGTCATCCTGGAAAAAAACTTTTATTTATGAGTGGAGAGTTTGGTCAAATAAGGGAATGGGACTATAATAGTGAACTTGATTGGTTTTTACTTAATGATGATTTACATAAAAAATTACAAAAAATGGTTAAAGATTTAAATAAAATTTATCTTAAATTTCCTCAACTTTATGAAGTTGATTATGATTATTCTGGTTTCCAGTGGATTGACTGTAATGATACTGAAAATAGTGTAATTTCTTTTTTAAGGAAGGATAAAAATGGCAACTACTTAATTATTATCTGCAATTTTACCCCTGTAGTTAGATACAATTACAGAATTGGGGTTCCAGAAAATAAAATTTATAAAGAGATTTTTAATTCAGATTCAGAATATTATGGTGGAAGCAACGTTGGAAATTTGGGAACAATAAATTCTGAAAAAATCCCCTTTCATGGTTTTGATTTCAGTATAAACCTTACCTTGCCTCCGCTTGGAGTAATAATTTTAAGTTAATTTCTGAATTAAATTGTCAATATCACTTAATTTAAATGGTTTTTCAAGATAAAAGTCAATTCCAATTTCATTAAATTTATTTTTTGTTCTATCATCAATAAAACCAGAAATTATAACAATTGGAATTTTTTTATTAACTTCTTTAATTTTCTTTACGAACTCATATCCATCAATATCTGGCATTTTTATGTCAGAAAAAACTATATCAAACTTCTCTTTATTAAAAATTTCAATTGCCTCTTTCCCATTTGAAGCTTTTACACATTCATATCCATTTAATTCGCAAAATTCACAGATAATATCCCTTATATCCTCTTCATCATCTATAACTAATATTTTTTTTGTAGCTTTCATTATTAATACCTCAAAGAGTTTTTATAACTCATAAGACCAAATAGGCAATATATTTTTTTCTTTTAAATAATTTTCAATTCTTGGATGAAAATCATGAGCTATAAATATTTTAAAAATTTCAGTTTTTTCTATCTCCTGAATTAATTTAATTACCTTTTCAAATCTTAAAATCTCTTTTTTTGAAGGTCTAACTTTTGCCTCTCCAATTATTAAAATAGGTTTAGAATTCTTTTTCCCTTCTCCATATATATTAAGTTGATAAATTTTATCTTTAATTGGAACATATTTTCTCATTAATCTATTTACTCTAATGTCAAATTTTTTCAAAATTTTAGGCAAAGATTTTATTGCTTGATTTTCAAGAGAATATCCAACTGAATTAGAAATTCCTTCAAGTCTTTTTTTAACCTCATCCATATCCACAACAAGTTTTCTAACAACTTCCTCTGTCTTTCTCTGTGC
>CAZQKL010000001.1:0-9911 GCA_964593895.1 uncultured bacterium | reverse complement strand
GCAAGCTCTTCCATCTTCTTTTCAAGAGAACTTACTCTTTCCTCTATCCTCTTCTGTGCCTCTGCAAGCTCTTTTACCTTTTCTTCAGTCTTTCTTTGAGCTTCTGCAAGTTTTCTTACACTTTCTTCAGTTCTCTTCTGAGCTTCTGCAAGCTCTTCCATCCTCTTTTCAAACAAATTCAATCTTTCTTCCAATTTTATAAAATCATCTTTGGTTACACCATTGGCAAGTTCTTTAAACATATTGGTAAGCACTTTGGTTAATCTTTTAGCTTCGTTATCATTAAAATCTTTTAATAATTCATTATAAATTTCATATGTATCAAACATATTATTTTCCTTATTTTAAATTAACAAAAAAAGTCAATTACTTTTTTTAAAAATTATTTGAAAGTGTGCTCCTTCATCTTCTATTAATCTAATTTCTGCTCCATGTTTTTGTAAGATATTATAGCAAATATACAATCCCAATCCTGTACCTTTTTCTTTTGTTGTTAAAAATGGCTCAAAAATTTTATTCCTAATATTTTCAGGAATTCCTGGCCCATTATCCTTAAAATGAACCTCTATATAACCATTTTTATCAAATATATTTATTTCAATTATTCCTCCATCTTTTAATACTTCAGCTGAATTTGTAATTAAATTTAAAAAAACCTGTAGAATTTCTTCTTTAATGCAATAGATTTTCCCATGATAATCTTTAAAATTTCCAGTAATTTTAATTTTCTCATCAATAATTTTTCCATGTTTAGCCATTTCAATAGCATCTAAAATTATCTCAGAAACTGAGACTTTCTGTTTGTTTTTAAAAGATGTTGGTTTTCCGTAAATTTTTAAAGATTTAACAAGATTTGAAATTCTATCACAATAAGAAATAATTTTATCAAAAACAATTGCTATTTGCTCATTATCTTTGAATTTAATCTTATTTAATTCACATATACCTCTTATCGCAGCAACAGGATTATTTATTTCATGGGCAATTCCTGCGACTACTGTCCCCAATGAAGCTAATTTCTCTCTCATAATAACAATTTGTTGTAATGCTTTAATTTCTGCAAGCTGTTTTTTTAACATTTTATTTTTTTCATTAATCTCTTTTATCTTTGAATTTAAATTTTTCACCATAATATTAAAACTATTAATAATAGAAACAAACTCTTTATAAGTTTTCTCAACCTTAAGTTCTTTAAACTCACCTTTTGCAATACTATTTATTGCATTTGTAATATTTTCAACAATCTTAAATGAACTTATAATAATTAGATAAAGAGCTATGCCAAATATAAATATTGAAAAAACTCCAAATAAACCTGTAATTATTGAAAATCTAATCATTGATAATTTTAAGTCATTAAAATTTAAACCTAATCTAACAAGGATTGTAATCTTTTTATTGGTTAATGGATAACTTGTTGTAATAACCTTCCCGATGAAAAATTCTTCAGGATTTTTTATCTTTTTAAAATATATAGGTGAACCATTAACAAAAATTTGCAAGCAATCTATAAATTTAGCTTTTTTTAAATTATTTTCTATAACCTCTAACATTTTTTTATTTTTTATTATACTCCCGTATATTATATCATCAATATGAGTTTCAAGTAAAATTTTTGCTGTTGTCACTCTTGAATTTATAAATTTTCTTTTATAAATTTTAACAGCAAAAATTGAAGTTAAAATCACAATAATTGAATATAAAAAAATTGCAGTTAAAAATATTTTTCTCTTTAAACTCATTTTATGCATTTTATAATTTTTTCATTTTCATAAGAATTAATTTCACCTTTATCTGGACAGAAAACTTTTGAAAATTTAGAATATTCACTAATCTCGTTTAAAAAATTTAAGATTCTTTTAAAATATTTTTTCCTGTTAATTTCAAAGCTATACACAGCTCCAAGGTCTATCATATCTTTTGAAAAACCTGTAATAAGTTTCCCACCTAAAATTACTCTTTTAAATATAAATCTTGTTGAAAAATAATTATAAACCACTTTATCTGGAACAGAAATAATTATATCGCACTTTTTTAATGCTTTATTTAATACTAATGGAACATCGTTTATGTTTTTTACATAATAAAAATCGTATCCTTTTTCTGTTGAATAATATTTGTAATGAGATAAAACGCATTTTTTCAAATTTTTTCCCAATTTTTTTGTGATATAATTAATCATAAAACTTAATGGAACATCTACTGGAAAATAACCTATAATTTTTGGAGATTGAATAAGTGGAATTTGATAAGAGTAAATATCAATAGCAATAATTTTTTTATTATATTTTAAACATTTCTTGACACCATCTATTGTATCGCAGATTAATATATCTGCATGATTTATATCTGATATTTTATATTCATTTCCCACTAATTTTTTTAAATTTTCACATTTAATAGAATTTTCACATACAAAACCCACAGAGATATTTTTTGCTACAATATTTATTGGCAATAAAATTAACAGTAAAAATAAAAAAATTCTTTTAAAAATCATATCTTAATTTTATTACAAATGATCTTTTAATTTTATCTCCAACAAGGGACTCTTTATGAGTATCATTGAAAATATTTGAAACATAAAAAGAAAGCTTTAATTTGTCATTGAAAAATGGTTTTGTTATAGATAAATCAAGGGATTTATAATAATCTGTTCGTTTTGTAAAACTTCTAAAAGGAGAATAGTATGTAAAAATTATACTTCCAAAATAATTTTTTTTATCAAAAAGTAAGCCAGATTTAATTGCATATTTTGGCAAAAATTTATCTCCATGTCTATTATGTGTTTTATCAAACGAATTCTGGTGATAATAAGAGATAAAAAATTTTGATTTTTTAAATTGATATTCAAGTTTTGAATCAAATCCATAAATTTTTAAATCAAGTCCATTAACTGGATATATATAACCATGAGGAGGGTAAATATTAAATCTTCCAAAAAAAGAAGGGATATCGTATAGAAGGTTGTAAAAATATGTAAACTTATATGTAAAATTTTTTAATCTTTTTAAAAAAGAAAATTCTGTGCTTTTTATTTTCCAAGAATGAATTTTTTTATTTGGAACAAAAGTTAATTTTATTGGCTTATCATCAAATAAAAGTTTATAAATTTTTACTCTTTCATTTAAATTTTTAATAAAATCAGATTCATAGGTATCATAAAAATACTGCTCTCCCATTAAAGGTTTTTCAAAATCTTTTGAATATCCTAATCTAATGAATAAATCATTTTGAGAAGTTTTATAGATTAGATTTAGTTTATATCCAATTTTGCTTCCAAGGTCTTTTGTTCTATCATTTCTAAAAAAAACATCAAAATATAAATTTTTATAAAAATTCCATGTATCCTGAAAAAATACCTCCATTGAGGTTCTTTTCATATTTTTCATTCCTCTAACGTGTGAATATCTATATTTTAAATTTGTGCCTAAAAAGATTTTATGAGTTTTATAAAATATGCCTTTTTTTAAGGAAAATTTTGAAAAAAGATTTTTTGATTTGTAAAAACCATATTTTAAAGGTCTAAAAAAGTAAGATTTACCACTATAAATTTGATTATAAAAATTAATATCAAATCCCTTTATTTTATAATCAAAAAATATATTCCAATAATGAACATCTCTTAAATTAT
Source organism: uncultured bacterium (assembly GCA_964593895.1). Classification (GTDB taxonomy): domain Bacteria; phylum DYJV01; class DYJV01; order DYJV01; family JALVYZ01; genus CAZQKL01. The sequence goes on along the minus strand of CAZQKL010000001.1, from coordinate 6,277 downwards.
TGTTAAATGAAACAATTGAAGCTTTTTTTATTTGTGGTAGTCTTATAACCCCAACTTCTTTAAAATTAATATCTTCATCAATAAAGGATGTTTTAAGTGAAAATTTTGAACCATTTTCAAAATATCTGTGAAGCATAAAATTAATAAACTTTGATGATACATGTTTAGCTCTTGAGTCATTTTGAGTAATGATTTTATAATAACCATTTAATTTTATATAAGAGCCTAAAGCATATTTATTCCAAGAAAAGAAAGTTTTTCTAAAATATTTTGAGCCAATTTCTTGATAAAAATAATTTGCATCAAGATATTCAGGTTCTTTTGTAACAATATTAATTATTCCTGCATTGTTTGAATATCCATAAACAGTAGTAGTTGTATCTTTTAAAACTTCAACTCTATCAATATCTGAGATATCAACTGGCAGATTGTAAAGATAAGTTCTATCATAAATATTTTCAGATACTTCCATACCATCAATTAAAATTTTTGGATGAATTTTAAATATATCTGAAAATCCCCTTAAAACAACATCAGCTGTGCTTTCATTTACACGATAAATATTCAATCCATTAATTAACCGCAATAAATCTGGGAAATTTGATACTCCAAGAGCTTTAATATCTTCTGAAGTAAATACCTCAATTGAAGGATTTGGTTTTGATAAATCTTGAGTTAAAAATGTTGTTGAAGTTATTTCTGGAATTTCCTCTAAATTTTGAGATAAAATAAATGGAGAAAATAAAAAAATAAAGAATACACAACCTAATAAAATTTTTAAGTTTTTCATGTATTCCTTATTTCACAATTTTTAATTTATGTCAATAATTTAGGCTTGAAAAAACATAAAAACTCTGCTAATTGCAAAAGATGAAAATAATGTAATTAAAGAGGGTGAAAATGAAAATTTTAAAATTTTTTCCAATTATTATAATAATTGCTTTTTTAACTTCTTGTGTTTCAGATGAACAATTCATAAGATTGCAAAATAATGTCTATGCTCTTAACTCTTATTATAATAAGCAAAATAAAAAAATTGAAAAGATAGAAAAAAGACTAAAAAAAGTAGAAAAAGATTTATCATCTTACAAAAAAAGCTTAAATGCTGAATTAAAGCTTAAACTAAATGCTATGGAACTTGAGATTAAAAGTGTGCAAAATCAGTTAAATGACATTACAAATACAATTCCAAAAGCTATAAAGCAAGGCTCAACTCAGGAAAACATGGCAGAGGAAGTCACTCAGGAAGCAATTAAAGATATTTTTGATAAATTAAATTCGCTTGAGTATGAATTAAATTCTCTGAAAAATCAAATAGCATCAATAAAGCAGGAAGCAAATCCTGAAAATAATGAAAAAACTCTATACAATTCAGCTTATTCCCTTTTCACACTTGGGAAATATGCTGAAGCAGAGCAAAAATTCAAAGAATTTATAAAAAAGTTTCCAGATTCAAAATTAATTCCAAATGCATATTACTGGCTTGGAGAAACATATTTTAAAAGAAAAATGTATGAAAAAGCAATTATAAATTATGATGAAGTAATAAATAAATATCCAAAAAGTGATAAAGTTCCAGCAGCTTTATTAAAAGAAGGAATATCATTTATGAGAATAGGAGAATATGATGGTGCAAGAATAATTTTTAAAAAAATTTTATCTGATTATCCAAAATCACCTCAAGCTAAATATGCGAAAATTTATCTGCAAAAGTTAAAATAAATGATACCTGCTTTAACGATTTTTTCTATTTTTACTAATAATTTAAAGTTATTAATTGTGATTTTTTTTATCTCTCTAATAATTTCAAAAAATACTTCTTTCTTTTTTTCACTTGTTGCAAAATATTTTTATTTTTTTTTAAGTTTAATATTTTCTTATATTTTACTTGCATACCTTAAACATGATTATTACATCTTTATTGAATATTTAAAAAAGTGTCTTGTGCTTTCAATAAAAATTCTTCAAATTTTACTTTTTAATAATTATTTAAAACAAGCTAAAAAATTGCCAAAAAAACTAAATGAAATAGCCAAATTTATTAATGAAACTAAAGATAATTTAAAAGAAATTTTAAATAACTACAAAAATAAACTGGATGTTTTAAAAAATATTGACAAAATTATAGCTGAATTAATAATTAAAAGTTATGAAAAAAATTTTAATAATTGATGATGAAAAATATATTTTAGATTCATTAAAGGACGCCCTTGAAGATGAAGGGTATTTTGTTCTGACTGCTTTATCAGGTTATGAAGGGATTAAAATTATTCAAACTGAACATCCAGATGTTGTTTTACTTGATATATGGCTAAAAGATATTGATGGAATTGAAGTTTTAAAAAGGGTTAAAGATTATGACCCAGACCTTCCTGTAATAATGATTTCAGGTCATGGCACAATTGAAACAGCTGTCCAATGCACAAAACTAAATGCATACGATTTTCTTGAAAAACCTTTAAATCTTGAAAAGGTTTTAATTACAATAAAAAACACACTTGAATATAAAAGAATTAAAGAAGAGAATAAATTCTTAAAAAAATCTATCCTGAAAGATGAAATTATTCTTGGGAATAGCCCTCCAATAAAAAAATTACTTGAACTTATAGATAAAATTGCACCAACTGATAGCTGGGTTTTAATAACTGGTGAAAATGGCACAGGTAAAGAACTTGTTGCAAAATTAATTCACAAAAAAAGCAAAAGAAGGGATAAACCTTTTGTAGATGTAAATTGTGCTGCTATTCCTGAAGAATTAATAGAAAGTGAGCTTTTTGGTCATGAAAAAGGCTCATTCACAGGAGCAATTGAACAGAAAAAAGGTAAGTTTGACCTTGCTCATCAAGGAACTTTATTTCTTGATGAAATTGGAGATATGAGCCTAAAAACTCAGGCAAAGATACTAAGAATTTTACAGGAACAGAAATTTGAAAGAGTTGGAGGAACTGAAATTATTGAAGTTGATGTTAGAGTAATTGCTGCCACAAATAAAAATCTTGAAGAAGAGATTAAAAAAGGGAATTTTAGAGAAGACCTGTATTATAGATTAAATGTTGTGCCAATACATGTTCCACCATTAAGAGAGAGGAAGGAAGATATACCAATCCTTGCAAATTATTTTTTAAATAAGTTTTCTTACGAAAGGGATGGCAAAAATAGAAAATTAACAGATAGTGCAATTGAAGTTCTAAAAAATTATCATTGGCCAGGAAATGTTAGGGAATTAAAAAATTTAATGGAAAGATTGGTTATTCTTGTTGATAAAGAAATCATTGATGAGAAAGATATTTTAAATCATATTAAAATTCAAAAAACTTATACAAATGGACTTGATGAAATTTTATCAAAATTTTCAAATCTCAATGATGCTGTAAAATATTTTGAAAAAATTTTTATTGAAAGAAAAATTAAAGAAAATAATGGAAATATTTCAAAAACAGCAAAAGAGATTGGAATGACGAGAAGAAATTTGTATAGAAAATTAAAAAATCTTGGAATTGAAGTATGATAGAAGAGATTGGAATTGTTAAAGCAATTGAAAATAAAAATGCAATTATTATTGCTGATAGAAGCTCTATGTGTGGAAACTGTCCATCAAAAAAAGTATGTCATCCTTTTGGAGGAGATGAAAATAAAATAGAAATTAAAGCAGTGAATAAAATTAATGCTAAAATTGGAGATAAAGTAAAAATTTCAATAAAAGAGGGAAAATTTTTAAAGGCATCAATTATTGTTTATGGGTTTCCAATTATTTTTTTAATGTTTTTTTCAATTATTGGAAAATTGCTTTTTAAAAAAGATATTTTCTCATTTTTAACAGGTTTTTCAGCATTAATTATCTCTTTTTTAATTATTAAAATTTTTGACAAAAAATTTAAAACATTACCAGAGGTGACGGAAATTATTGATGAAAGTAGTTGCAACAAATAGAAAAGCTTATCACGATTATTATATTTTAGAAACTTATGAAGCTGGAATTGTTTTAAAAGGAACTGAAGTTAAATCAGCAAAACAGGGAAGGATTAATCTTAAAGATAGCTATGCAATTATTGATAATGGAGAAGTTTTTCTTCTTAATGCTCATATAAGTCCTTATTCACATGGAAATATTCATAATCATGACCCTCGCAGAACAAGAAAACTTCTACTTCATAAAAAAGAAATAATGAAACTTTATGGTAAAATTAAAGAAAAAGGTTTAACTTTAATCCCCTTAAAAGCATATATTAAAAATGGAAAGATAAAAATAGAGCTTGGATTATGTAAAGGGAAGAAAAAATACGATAAAAGAGCTGAAATAAGAAAAAGAGACCTTGAAAGAGAGATGAGATATGAGTTAAAATCACAATTCTGATGCTAATACCTGGTATAAATTTGAAAGTTCAGGATAAAACTTATACGATTCAGAAGCACATAAGTAAGCCATCTTTAAGTGAAAATTTATCTCTTTAATGTTTTTAATTCTTTTCTCAACAAGAGCGGGAAAATTTAAAAATTCAATTAAATTTCTAAATTGTTCTGCTCTATTTTTAATTGAATGATTTTCAATTACATATTTATACCCGTTTTCAGCAATTTCTCTTGCTTTGTCTAAATTTTTTTTATAAAATTTCACTTTTTCAACAATTTCATCAACATTTCCCTTCTCATAACAGATAAGATGATAATTTTCTTTGAATAACTCATTAAAACCATTTCCAGCAATCCTTTCATTTAAAAGTAGGGAGCCACATGCCATTGCTTCAAATGTTCTGAAATTAATATCATTATTTGCACTTTGATTTAAAACAATAAGTGATTTATTAAAAATTTCCACAAACTCACCCTCACCACAATAAAAGTTTTCAAGTTTTGATTTAATTTTATTCATTAATTCTACCCGAGGTTTATTTAATTTTGGATTTAATGTTCCAACAAAACAGAGGTCAAACTCTTTTCTTAAATTTAATTTTTTATGAACTTCAGGATTGCAATAAAGAGGAAACCATTTTTTTATGTTTGGGTATGAATATTTAAATTCAACTTCCAGAAACTGTTTTTGAGCAAATAGAACAATATCAAATATATTTGCATAAAAAAGATGCCATGGATGAATATGAGAATCGACAGCATACCATACAGTTGGTATTTCAACTTTTTCAAGTCCAATGTATGTTATTGGGAAGCTATCATCTCCAAGAAAGATTAAATCAGGCTTCCAGTCTATTAAAGACAGGATATAATCAATTTTATACACCGCTTTTTTAAGTTTTATATTGTTATAATCGTAAAAACCTACTGTGAAAATTTTATTAACTTTATTAAGAAATGGTAAAAAATATGGTTGACCAAGAACAAGAAAATTCATTTCCACCCTTCTTCTCCAATGAGAGGGACAAAAGCACAAAAAAATAAATTTTCAGTATCATAATAATTACCTTTTCTTTTTATTTTTAAAAGAGATTGAGTAAACCTATCTCCCACTGGAATTACAAGAATACCTCCATTTTCTGAAAGTTGTTTTTTTAAACTTTCTGGAACTTTTGGAGCTCCTGCTGTTACAATTATTGCATCATATGGAGCAAATTCCTTCCAACCTACAGTTCCATCACCTATTTTAAAATGAATATTTTTATATCCAAGCTTTTTTAAATTTTCTTTTGCAATTTCTGTAAGTTCTGGGATTCTTTCAATTGTATACACTTCTTTAAAAAGCTCTGCTAAAATTGCTGTTTGATATCCACAACCTGTTCCTATTTCTAAAACTTTTTTATTAATATCAGGTTCAAGCAATTCTGTCATTTTTGCAACCATATAAGGTTGAGAAATGGTCTGCCCATACCCTATTGGTAATGGACCATCTTCATAAGCTTCATCTTTTCTATTTTCAGGCACAAAAATATGGCGTGGCACTTTTCTCATTGCATTTAAAACTTTTTCATCTTTAATTCCTCTTGGAATAAGCTGAGTTTTTACCATTAATTCTCGCATTTTTTTATAATCTTTAAACATATAAAAATTCTAAAAAAATATCCATAAAATGTCAACAAAGAAAAAATCTTGACTTTTTATCTTTTTTTCAAAATATAATCACTCAAAAAAAGGAGGAAATAGATGAAAGTTAAATTTTTTACAATAATGATTGTGTTGTTTGTTTTTACAGGAATTATATATTCCAAAGAATTTAAAATAGGAGTGGCAGTATCATTAACTGGAAAATTTGGAAAAGGCGGTTCACTGGTTAAAGATGCATACACATACTGGGCTGATAAGGTAAATTCTCAAGGTGGCATAATGG